>CANDHX010000045.1 GCA_947384645.1 uncultured Mycoplasmatota bacterium
TACACCTACAGTTACACTCTTTCCCTACACGACGCTCTTCCGATCTAAAAGAGGACGAAAAATTTACTAATCTTTTCTCGGTCTTTTATAATCAATGGAATGTTTTGTACTCTACACTAAATGGCGTAGTTACTAAAGAAAGAATATTAAAGTATTTCGAAAATTATAATATTTTGCTAAATCCAGATGAATATAAATTAAGTCCTGTAATTAAGGAATTAGGTAATAATAGAACTATAATTGATAGAGCACGTGGTCTATATACAGAAATGAAAAATAGAAAGTTTTCAACAATTCCAAAGGTAAGCGGTAATGTAGAAGATTATACGTATGAAGTACTCGATTTAGATGATCCTTTGGGTATCGTAGTGGGTTACATAGTATATTGTTGTTTCTTAATCGACGGGTTATCTAGGACATCTTTATTCCATGCTTTAACCAATAAAGACGGTAGAATTTTTGCCGTCAATAAAGACGGTAAATTAGTTGTCCACAGTTGGATTTGGCGTAACGGTAATTTGGTATGTTTCGATAATGTCGAAGCTGATAAGTGCAATATCAATATTTTAACCAAAATATATGAAGAAGCTTCTTTAAAGATTTTAGAAGTATCTCAAAATACTGAAAGTCCAAAGGAAAGAGTAAAACTCGTGACTGTCGGTGTAAGCGAGACCAAAATCAAACTGCCTAAAGAAAGCGTAGAAGACGTCAGAAGACCTAGAGTATCTGAGTACATATATACCGATGCATCTTCTCAAAGGGTACTTGCCTCTAGCAAAGAGAGAGAATTATATTATGGAGATGTAAGTGCTGAATACAAAGACCCGAGAAGAGAAATCCTCAGAGTAACCGATTTAGAATTATTGGATGAAAAAACTAAATTGACAATTTTTAATAAAGTTGCTGCTATTTATTTCGTTAAATACGGAGAAAGTCGATTAGTCGAATTCGACCAATATGCTTATGCTGCAATTCAAGATGATTGGTACTTGTTAATAGGCTATAATGGCGAAGCAGAATGCGAAATTATGACTACAGACAATCGGGCTAGAGAAGAACTTTATAAAGAAGTTAGCAACTTAGATAAGTACTTTAAAGAAAATTCTTTGGATATCTCATCTTTAAAGATTAAAGAAAAAGTAAATGCTCTATTAAGTAAGGGGGGAAAATAAATGGAACCAGTTTATCTCGTGAATGCAAAATCAGTTTTTTTAAAGAGAAAAGATGAACTTTTGAGAAGTGGAGTTTCAGAAGAGGTTTATCAGGAAAGTTTAAATCTGTTATATGAGGGCTTTGATAGTGAAGACTATAAAAAGCTTTTGGATTTGATAGGTTATATCATTCCTGATAAGGTCACTCCAGAAGAATTAATCGTCTATTTAAAGATACTTTTTAGGGATTTTAAAAAAGGAAAATGTGGATTTTTAAATTCTTCTTCGTTTGAACAAACTTTTAATGAAATCGTCAATATCGATATCGATAAGTGGTTTTCTTATATTCCAGACTTCATATTTAAGGCCGCTCCTACTCAATTTAGTGAAGAATTTATAAGATTATTTAAATTGAGCTTTTATGGAATAGGCGATTGTGAAGAAGTGGGCTATCATTACAGTTGTGTCGAAGTAAAACCCGATTTTATAGATATTTCAAATAAAGATAAAGCGGAGGTTTTAGCTGCTTTATACAATCATGCTAAACCGGTAGGAATGGGTGTTAGTACATATAATCCTAGACCTATGAGTATAGAAGAAGCAAGAGCTATACTCGAAAAGAATGGCACTAGTTTTGGCTATTTAGGCGGAAGACCTCTTAAAATCAATTTAGAAGAATCGCCCGTTTGTGTAAGTCGATACAATAGCGACAACAACTGTGTCGGTTTGGCTCAGAAAGCTATTAGTAGCTGTAGAGATATCACTCCTATTACGGATGGTAAAAGAATAAGTCTTAAGGACGATAAAGAAAAAAAGTAAATTTAGACTAATACCTAAACACATATTTTTGGTTAAACATAAAATACACTAGAAAGGAAAGTGTATTTTTATGTTTAAGATGAACAGATGTTATGACAATAGACCTATGTATGCAAGCGAGTCATCATATAATTATACAAAAATGCAAGGTAGCGAGAAGACTTTAGAGTATCCAGAAGCAGGAGCTACACCTTTTATGGGATCAAACATGTCTAATAATATGATGGGAATGCCTATGCAAATGGATGGGATGATGGGTTGCCCAATGCCTCCAGTATACGAATGTCCTCAAGAAAGAGTAGTCAATAGAGAATTCGTTCACAATGTCGAACATATCGTACCTATCAATACGAGAGTCATAAATCATCACGTTTATAGACATACTTATAGACCATGCTATACTTGTTGTGAAGAAAACGTATGTTCTAATGTCTATGACAATTGCTCAAATAATTTTTAATTTTGTTATTTGTAATACTTGCATCATATAAATAAATAAATATTATAATCATATTAAGAGAAACACACTAAAGATATTAGTGGGTTCTCCTATGGTGTAGAACACGACTAAATAACCTTTAAGAGGATATCTAGTCGTTGTTTTTTAATTCATTACTTAATAGAAAATTGTATATGGGATAAGTTACAAAGTTGTTGGATTGTACTATGTAATAAGGACGGTGCACCTCAAGCTACTAAGATAACTCGGGTTTGTCCGAGTCCTTTTTTTGCAATAAATTGCAATTATGTTAAACTATAATCAGTTCTTGCACGTAAGTCCAGTTGCAAGAACTTTTAATAAATACACAAATTTTGCATATAATATAAAGAGACTTATATGACTTATATACTTGACAATACAAAAAAAATGCGTATAATATAGTCTCATATTTACAGGGGGTCTAAAAATCATTCTTGAATAATTCCTGTAAATGGTTTATAATGAATTTGAGAATAGACGATTATTCATTTGCTATTTCTCACTTTCTTAATTGGACTAAAAAAGAGATACCTCTTGAGGTGCTCTCGGTCCACTAATTGTGTTGCGAGCACCTTATCTTGATGATATGGTGCTCATTTTTTAATGTTTGTCGACAATACGGGCCACAAGGACAAGTATTACGACCAGTACTACTAAGTACTCCATAAACCTCCTGCTTAAAAACAGTATGATACATGGACATCACCTCGCTTCCTATTAAAATTCATTGAATAATAATATGGACCGAGGATAAGCACCTACGAAATATCTCTAACAAACATTATATAAAACAATTGTAGAAAAATCTACGATTTATTGTAAACTTTAGCAAAATTACACTTTCTATTAGTTATTATTCACAGCTGATTTTGAAAAATATGATAAAATGAAGAATCTATAAGGGTTTGTTCAGTTTTCCTAAAATTTCATTAAAAACGACAATTTTACAAAAGTGGTGACTAATTATTAGAAAGTAATAAAATTTGTATATTAAATTATCAAAATTGTATTAATTTACTATCAAAATGAGGAATACTAAATTTCGTAAATTTGGCTGTGAATAGTAACAAAAAGTTCTTGTAATGTATGAAAATAAATTATATAATCATATTAAGAGAGACACACTAAAGATACTAGCGTGTTCTCCTATAAGGATGGCACGGCTAAATAACCTTTACAGGATATCTAGCCGTTGTTTTTTATCATTATATTTTAATCGCTAAGATCAAAATAGTAGTCAATAATAAATATATAATAAGATATAATTTGTAATTATTACTCATTAAAATTCCTCCTTTTAACTTATTTCCAAAACCATCCCCTGAAATAGTTTTATAAAATTAATTGGAGAACAAGACTAGACTTGTGTGTTTCACTTTTTATTTCAACATAACTACAAATGTTTGTCAAATCCCCTATTTAAACGGAAAATTTGACATTTTTTTGTTTTTGAATAGACTGGAAAAATTTGTAAAATTTAATCGATTTCATAAAAGAAGAGTACACAGCTAGAAAAAAGTATGCTATAATCTATTATGAAATAAAAGTAGGGTGAATATAGATATGCGAAAAACCATTCTTATGCTCATAAATGGGTTTGGTGTTGAAAAAAAAGGCTCCGATGAAGTATATAGTGCAAAACTTATGCCCAATTTGGATTATATGGTTAAGAACTATTTATTCGGAAGTCTGTCGACAAATGCTGGAGACTATAACAATGCCTATAGGATATTTAGCATGCCAGAAAAACAAAAAGGCGAAGAAGACGAAATCGATTATTTGATTTTTGAGAAAAAATTAGATACCAATCCTGTTTTACAAAATGTACGTGATAACATTGGAGAAGAGAATACCCTTCACATATTTTATACTTTGGATAGCTTTGCCGAATTTAACCAAGTAAAAGAATTTTTGAAAATAATTAATGCTCAGAAAAACAAAAAAGTCTTCGTTCATTTAATTATGACAGCAACTTCTACAGCTGCCTATGAGGACATCAAAAAAGTCATAAGTAAGATATCTTTTGAAATAAGTGAGTATTGTAAAATGGGAATGGTCGTCGGGCGAAATAAGATAAACGTCGACGATGTACTTAGAGCTTTCTATAGAGAACTCGGTGAGCATTGGAATGAGTCTGGTAAGAAGTTTGAGATATTAGAAAAAGAAATTATAAATCCAGAAGATGCCGGAATATTTATAATAACTGGTGGTTGTACTTTAAAAGAAAACGATTCGGTGTTATTTTTAAACTATGACGATGTCGAAATGGAGAGATTTTATGCTGATATCACAAAGATGCCTTTAAAACAGTACAGTCTTTATCCATTTAAAGACGATGTGCCTTTTATGTTTAAAAGGGCAGATGACCGTTCTATCTCGTTTTCTACTACAGTCGAGAAATACGGAATTAGGATATTGCATCTCACGACACAAAATAGAATAAACGATGTTAACTTCTATTTGAATGGAATGGAAAAGAGAAAAAGTCCTAACATTACTTATGCCGTTAACGATATGGGATTGTTTAAAACGAAAGAAGCCGTTATAGAACTTTTGACCAATAATCCATACGACGGATATATAATCGATTATACAATCGGTGGCTATAACAGAATGGAAGATATTAAAAGGGATTTGCAGAGTATCGATGAGGTCATAAAGAATATAAGCGATGCCTCTAAAGAAAAGGATTATACCTTTATAGTATCGAGTCTATACGGAATGCACACTCCTGTCATGGAAGGTGTCGTAAATAAAGTCATCGACTTTTCTGGAAAAGTGCCATGCGTTTTTCAAAGCAATCTATTCCCAAAGCAAGAGTATTCGTTGAACGCAGGAACCACATATGGATTACAGCAAACTTTTTTAACGAATATTTGTGATGAAGTAAAGGCTAACAAGCTCGTTCATAAACTGAGCAAGGTAGAAAAAATGCTTTCGAAGGGAAAATAAAATGAAAAAGCGTCATTTAAAATATGCTTTACAAAAATTAAAGATTTTGTTATTATGTAACTAAGATATAAAAGGGTGTGAAACTAATGAAACAATTAGATTTAGAAACAAGTAACTACAAACATAAAGAGGAAATAAAGACTTTTGTCGATGCTTTTAACGATTTAACCGATAAATATGTTAAGAGTTTCGATAATTGTGATGCCGACTTGAATAAAGTAAAAGGAAACATCGATAAGAAAAATGCTTCTATAGGAAAATTAGAGGCTTCTTTAGTCGACTTAAATAAGAAAATAGATGAGTTAACTTCATTAAAGGAACTTTCTAATGAAGAAATAAAGAGATTAAACGCTCAAAAGGGAGAAATCTCTTATACAGATAGTGAAGTTCAAAAGATGGAATTGGACGACATAAATGCTCAAATAAGTTCTAAAAAAGGTAAAATTTCTAAAATCGATGCCAAAATGGATTCTACTAAAGCAAAGATTAAATCAGAAAGCGAAACTAAAAAGGCTCAAGAAAAAGAACTTAAAGATTTGGAGAATACGAAGAGAATCGAAGAAGAAGCTCTATATAAAACGGAGTCAATTCTTTCCTATATTAAAGAGACTCAAGAAAGCTTGAATAAGGCCGTATTAGATATAATCAATACTCCTTATACGCCAGTCGTAGAAAAAGCTGAAGATTCTACCGAGACTACAGAAGGTACAGAAACAAGTGGCGATGCTATTACTCTAGAGCCAGTTAAAGAGGATAATACTCCTGTGGAAGATAAAAGAGAAGTTTTGGAAGAAGTTTTAGCTGCTGAGAAGCGTGAGATAGTACTACCAGAAATTCCAGAAGATGCTAAAATGGAAGAAGATGAAGGTTCTATAATCGATGAACCAGAAGTCGATTCTCTATTAGGTATCAATTCTATCATCAACGAAGAGGAATTATCTAAGGAAATAGAAGTAGAAGAAAACACAGAAATTCCAGTGAGTGAACCAGTAGTCATCGAAGAAGACGAAAAAAAAGAAGAAGTTATAGAACCTTCAACTGACGGAGTTAGTGACGATTTATTAGAAGAAGCATTCAGTAAGGAGTCTTTAAACTTCGATAGCTTTAGTCAATTTGCTAAAGATAAGATGATTCAAAATAGAGACCAAGTTATAAAGAATATCGAAATCTTGAAAAAACACAACGTTCCATTAGAGTATACTGTCGACCAAAGCGAGATTTTCTACAATATTAGCAGTCAAGATTTAGACGATTTGTTAAGCATTATAACGACAGACGATGAAGGTAACGGCATGGGATTCTCAATCGATTTCACTTATAACGTATTATCAGAATTATCTAAGATTAATGTAGATAAACTAATCGACGTATACAATAGTGAATTCATGAATGTAAGTGCAAAAAGTGGTATCATCAATCTATTAAAACTTACAAATCCGAATCTTACCGATTTTGAAAAGAATAGACGCACTAATATAGAAATTTTGAAATCTTTAGGTGCTAAAACTGTCGATGATATAGTAAGTAAGTATCCCGATTTTATAAATATGGATAATCCATTATTTGTAAACGTATTAAACGTATTCGATAAGAGCGATTTAGTCGAAAAATTGAATACCGATATCGGAGTTATTCCTAAAATATTAGAATATTGGAAGAACAATTGATCTGTGATTATTTAAATTAGCTTTAATAAAAGACTACTTGAAGCAAGCCTATTCGGTACACTTTGAGTTTGTCTTTTTTTAAATACTAGAAAAGAGGTTAATATGAATTACAAATTGATTAAAATAGATGATGAAACATTAAAATTAGAATCTCATGAAAGAAGTGGATATGATGTACTTCACGATTATATGGCAAATTATGTATCTTTTTTTGAGTATTTTGAAAAAAAGATATGTGAAGAAGAGAGTTTAGTTGATTTTATTTTAGAAAAAAATGTTTTGTCCATAATAACTATGCATTTTGAGAAACCTATATTTTATAAACGGACTTTTAAAATATTTATAGATGATAAACTTTTGAAAGAATCATCCTTTAGAGAAAAACTAAATTTTTTATTAAAACTTTTTAGAGATAAAAAATATCAGATCAGAGAAAAAATAAAACTAAAACAGCAGGAATACTATAGCGACTCGAATATGCAGGATATAGTTCGCATTTTATTGGATAGCTTTAATAATACTAGAACTATTGGTGAAATCGATGATGAATTAGTAATCGCTTTATATCACTACATAAGGATTCACGAAAGAGAACTTTTGAAGTTAGAGAGAAAAGATATAAAAGGACTTAAAACAAAAAAATATATTGTCAATATGGGTCTGATTTTTATTGCTGGTAGTGCTTGTCTAGGTAATTTTTTATATTCTTTAGGAAGTTTTAGCTCGTTTATTTTTGGTACTGTTTTATCTTCCTATATAGCTTTTGGCGGATTAGTTTATAAAAATTATAAATATTTTAAATCAATTACAGTAAAAGAATTTATGAGTTACTGTAGAAGTAAATATTTTGAAGTTTTTAGGAAAAAAAATTTCTTTTATATAAATGGTAAAAGAGCTAATGATGAGATTTTTGATTTTATAAAATTAGATTACTTTCATATGAGACATAGAACTGATATCGATTATAGAGATTTAATGGAAGATTTAGAAATACTACTCGAAGAAATTAAAGGAATCGTTGATGATGAAAAAACGGATAGGTTATATTTGATGCAATGTCTTTTAGATATAGAAATATTAATTTTTTCGAGAAAAAATAGAGGTCTTCCAAAAAACAAAAAAGATATAGTTATAAATAAAATTATATTGGATAGAAGATTAGAATATTTAGGAATAGATTTAGATAATTACGATAGTTTTATTCTCGACGCTATTCACAAATTAGTTGAAAGAATAGAAACATTTCCATATGAAGGTTGTGAATTAGAGGTTATAAAACTTTTAAAAATAGTATTAGAAGAACTATTGGGTGAAAATAGAAAAGTAGATAGACAAAAAGTTTTTTTAAAATTAGATAAAATAGAAAAAGAAATTGTTAAAAACATAAACGAAAATTATAGTGAAAAGGAAGTAATAGATTTTAAAAAGTCCTTTTTAGATGAAAAAAAATTTATATTATAATTTTGTTGGTTGTAAACTTGATTAACACATTAATTTATGATAGTATTTTTAGTATAGAATAACTAGTAAAGAAAGTTAATTAAAATGTAGGGAAAAAATGACTTTTATATATAGAAATCTTAAAGAAGAAAGGACATTCAAATGAGGGCACTAGATAAAAAGAAACGTGTAGCAATTGGAGTATGTGCTATAGCCATAATACT
>CANDHX010000046.1 GCA_947384645.1 uncultured Mycoplasmatota bacterium
TATATATTAAAATTGATGCTTGTGATTTCTCGCCAACACCATTTATTATAGAACCTTTTATTTTTCTCATCAAAAGTCTTTGAAACATCAAAAAAACTGTGAAATTTTAATTTTTTTCACAGTTTTTAAATTATTGACCTTCTATTACAAATTCAGCACTTTTATTTGCGTCTTCTATTAAATCTTCATTTTTAATATTAGGCATATCGTCTGAACCGGCACCAACTGTTTCTTCTTTGACGTCTTCTATAACATCTTTTTTAGAATCATCTGGTTCCGTTGTAACTGGCATTTGATTTTTTAATGGGTCTTCTATAACTTCCTTTATCTCGGATGAGCTATCTTCTATTTTTTCTTGAGTTTCTGTTTCTTTTTCTACTACCGGTTCATCCACAGTCGGTGTATCTTCTATTGTAGGTTCATCATCTGGTACTGGATCACTTGTAGGTAAGATGTTAATAAGTATTTTAGCATCAGAAACCTTTTGAGTAAAGTTATTCATAGTTAGTGTAATATCACTTTCATCAATAGTAGTAAATTCACCAATTACTTTTCTTGCATCTTCTGCTGTATATTTAGCAATTAGTTCTTGTTTGACTCTATTTTGATAGTCTTGTGTTGTTTCACCTGCTAATCTATTGATGTTGACATTTGGATAATTAATCGTAAGTGTATTTGATGTTCTATCTACTTTTGAAATCGATACTTCATTATAGTGTCTTACGACATCTGTTTCTACACCATTTACTAATGATTTTACAGTTTTAGTTAAAGGCGTTACTTCTATTAATATAGCATTTCCGTCTTTATCTGGTCTAGCGAAGTATACAGTTTTATCTAAATTGTCATTTAAGACTGCATCATAAATCATATTAGGATTATCTTGAGTACTATCTCTTAATATTTCATTTAATAAATCCTGAGATATGATAGCATTATCACCATAGACATGGTTCATTGCATATTTAAAGTATCCTTTGCGATATTCTAAATCGTCATAATCCTCTTCTGCAAAATTAGGATTTGAGAAAACTTGTATTCTTCTTTTTGTACTAAGCCCTGGAGCTATTTTTTCTTTTAATAATTCAGACATACCAATTTCGTCTTCTTCATACATAAGTAATCCATCTATAGGATATTTATAAGTATCAGTTGCTTTATCATACCCTTTTGTAAAAGATAGAAGGCTTGTATTAGATTTAATATAGTTAACTATCATGTAGATTTCATCATAATTTACTATGCCGTTCTTTTTACAATAGTATTCTTCTAAATAGTAAATAAATGCTTCGTTGATATCCTGCTCTGTTTTACCAGTAGTATAGAAAGTACCTACTACAGCTATTTCATTTCTTACATAGGTTTTAGCATATCCTGCAAAATTGTCAGTAGCAGTATAATAATATTTGCCATCTTCTGTCTTTTCTAAATTTAATCCCTTTAAGGCATTTTCTTTTTTGATATCTTCATCAGAAATGCTGTTAATATAATCCTTTATGAAATTGCTGTAATTTCCTAAATCCTCGCTGTTATTTTTGATTAGCTCACTTATTAAAGCATCTCTAAAATCTTTATAATCTCCTAAATTATTTTCATCAATCACTACAGTTCCTTCTGGAATATCTGGTGGTGTAGGGGGATCGGGCTCTTCTTTATTTAAAGGCTCATAATATTTATCATAATAGAATTCTTTTAAAGAGAATGGAGTTTCATCATTTATCTGTTCTTTGACATTCACTTTAAGATTGAGTTTATATTTTCCTTCATCATCTTTTGACAACACCGAATTGTTTTCTGGATCTTTTAAATCGCATTTGATGACTAAGCTACCACTGGCATTTTCATCGATCGGTTTATCTTTAGTAGGTTTTAAAACTAAGGCGTTGTTTTCAAATGGTCCACTCAAAGTCTTAAGTATACTACAATGATTATCTTCGATGTCAAAAGTATATTTTTCCGTATCTTTTGTTACATCGCTCCCCGTTTTTGAGCTTAAAGTTCTATATAAATTTAGGCGTAGGTAAGCATTTTCTTCTGTCGATATATATTTATCTTGCACTGTCGTAAGTAAATAAAGACTTTCTCTATTCAATTTAGACAATGTATATATATTGGCATTATATTCTATTGGCTTTTCTGATTCTTCCCAATATTTAGAATTAGTTGTAGGGCAAGTGGTTAAACTGAGTGTCCCTAGAACTAATAAAGTGTACATTAAAGTATCGATTACTTTCGTATTAACTTTTTTCATTTCAACCTTGCCCCCTTTCTAATTAGTTATCTGCACTGCAGAATAGCTTAGTTGAACGACTGTTTTATCTAGTGTGATTTCTTCAGATCCCGAATAATCATAAAATTCATTATCTGTACCCTTATTGACTAGATATTCACTATAATCATATTCGACTACGACTCTAAATTTATACTTTTTCTTTGTAGGATCTATCTCTTTACCTAGTTGGATAGCAGCTGTGTTAGACACATCTTTCTTTGCATCTACATAACCATTTCCTATCTTTATTTCATCTTCATCGTTTATATAAATAGGAATAAATTTATCTTCATCTGCTACTCCATCTATATATTCTGAAGAAGAAATGCTTTTGATTTTAAATTTGTCTTTTGGTAAAAAACTCAATATGACATAAGTTTTAACTTCAAATTCTTCGTCTACGTCAAAGTCGTATTCGATTTCATTCATCGGACGATAGTTACCGAGTAAACAAACTTCACTAACACATCCTTCTGGGGTTAACTTCATTTCAAATTTTGTACCTCTTGTTTCATCATTACCCCCAAGACTTGAAATGTACTTAGAGTAGGTTATTACAGTAGTAAGAAGTCCCATAACTCCTACATACATAAATAACCATTTATACAGATTTGCTCTAAATTTCTTACTATGTAATAATCCTTTCATTTTATTTCACCTTACTTCTTTTTTGTCGGCGCCTTTTTTGTTTGAGTACTAGACTTTTTTGCCGTCTCCTTCTTTGGAGTGACCACTTTCTTAGTGGTAGAAGTCTTAGCATTTTTAGGCTTTTCGGTTACTGTTTTAACAGTAACTTTCGGTTTGGTATTTGTATTTTTCTTAGTTGTCGTTTTATTTTTAGCGTCTTGCTTATTAGAAGATGCTTTCTTAGTAACAGTAGATTTTGTCTTTTCGCTAACTGTTTTGACTGTTACTTTTTCTTTTGTTTTTGGCTTCTCCTCAACAGTTTTGACCGTTACTTTAGCCTTTGTATTCGCTTTTTTTTCTACAGCCTTTTTAGGCGAAGATGCCTTTTTCTTGGCCGTTGGATTTGTAACTGTATTTTTTGATGTTTTCTTTTTTGGTTCTTCATTTTTTACTTTTGTTGTCGACTTTTTGTTTTTAGTCGTATTAGAAGATGCAGTATTCTTCTTTTTGGTATTGCTCGCATTTTTGCGTGGAGTTGAAGATGTCTTCACTTCGAGTTCATTTTTAGCTTTAGCACTTTGATAAGCTAAGAATTCTTCATATTCTTTTTCTTTTTCATCGAGTATTGGATTGCCGTCTTTATCTGTGCTAAGTAGTATACAAACGAGTACTCCGATTACGAGAATTAATATCAATGTTACAGGGCTTTTAAAGGACGATAGAATTCTACCTGCTTTAGGTATTCTTCCAACATAACATCCAATAATTTTTTCACTTTCAATTTTGTTTTTATCTTTTGTATTGTTGTTATCTCCCTTTGTCGTAAATAATCCATTTTCATCTACATCAATAAT
Organism: uncultured Mycoplasmatota bacterium; assembly: GCA_947384645.1. GTDB lineage: Bacteria > Bacillota_I > Bacilli_A > RF39 > UBA660 > RUG11867. The sequence continues at coordinate 3,754 of CANDHX010000046.1, forward strand.
TCTATGAGTAGTAAATGTTCCTTCTGAATCGTAAAATGTTACGATATCATCGAGTCCATATTCATAGTTATCAGTATCTATTATTATCATATCTCCGACGTGAATAACAGGTTCCATTGAACCGGATACTACTTCAAGTATGCCATATCCACCAACTGTAGCAATATCACTTTTCAATATTTTCAAACTTATAAAATTGTAAATATTATAAGTGAGCACTAGTATTAGTAAAATCGTACCTATTGTAAATACTGTTTTTTTAACAATCTTCATTACTCTAACCTCTTTTTATATCTTTTTATTCTGTTTTAGCAGTTTCGCATCCACCAATGACATCATAGTGGATTCCTACACTTAAAGCGTATAATAATTTATCTTTTTCTAATTCAGCTGCCATATTACCTATTTTTGTATCTAATACATCTGTATGGCCATCCTCATAATCTACCCATTTCCAATGTAGAGTTATTTCAGTCCAACTCTTATCTCTATCGATAGATTCTGGTAAAAGAGTGATCTTTTTGCTTTCTTCAAAATTTATTTTGACTGTTTTATCACTTGCTGGCCAAGTTTGGAATGAACCATTATATGAATTTAAAATATCATATTTTCCGTTTTGTCCCATATGGAATTCTCCTAGATTGTCTTTTATTATATATCCCATATTTAGACATCCCAAATAAGTTCCATCATCGTTTTTAATACAAACCGTTTTATCTTCTCTTAAAGTCATACCAGTAAGAACTATTGTATCCTTACTTTTATTGTTTATTTCCATCGTGTACTCTCCATGAGCACCAGGATAAATGACATTTTTTTCATTATACTTTTCATAGTATTCTTCATTTTTGAATAAAGGAATGTCTACTACTCCAAGTACTCTTTCTTCAGGATCTACTGGAGTGGCTTCGCTTTTGTATATCGCATATAGCGTTATATTCTTATTTGTCTTTATGATGTTATTAGGTTCTTCATAAGTATATGCAAAAGGTCCTTCTGCACTTGTATTTGAGTTTTCACTAAATCCAGCAAATTTATATGATACACATTTGTCGGTTTCGCTAACCTTATAAGGTACATCATACTTCGTCAAGTCTATTTCATCATTTGCCGTAACTTTAAATTCGTATTCTGTTGTGCCCATGTTGAATATTCCACCATTAGCATCTAGCTTAATAATAAACATTTCTTGAACATTTATTTTTATCGCATCGATACCATTCGGGAAAGTAAGTTCTTTACCAAAAGCTATACTTCCTTTAGCACTTATAGTTGCTGGATTATCTAGAGATGTTGGACCTAAAGTCTCTACCTTAATTGCTAGATTTGTAGGACCAGAAGTTTCGCTACTATAACTGATTTTAATAGGTCCAGTGGCTGTTAGTACAACGCAATTATCGCCTGTACATAAAGTTAGGTTTTTGCCATCTGCACTTTCAGTTACTTTTAACTCTCCAACTAAGACATCGGTTCTTAAAATTATTTTTTGACTGTTATCTTTATCTGTCTTATCATAGCTCATATTATATACATAACTATCTGAAGTTATATAATGCTTAGTTGAAGTAAACGTTACCTCAGTCGAAGCTAATGAATCTTTATAGTTTTTGATTCCTAAAGTAATATTTGCTCGTGTTCCAGAAACAACCTCTGTAGGATTCATATTTAATACGATTTCGCCTAAATTTATTAGTTCAGCACTTGAGACACCTTTTGGAAGGCCTGATACTATAATAGTATTTAAATCATAATTGGTAACTTCTTCATTGTCGTCTTTAACTTTATATTTTAAAGTACAAGTACCTTTTTCAATATCACATGTATAAGAATTTTTTTCAAATTCTATAGTACGTTTTGGTTTAATAATATTAACGGTATATGAATTAGATACTCCATTTTTAGAAGTGACTATAATAGTTACAGTGTTTGTTCCCTCTGATAACTCTAATTTATCTAAAGAATCTACTTGAATTTCAGAACCATCCGCTTTTTTGTATTTGTATTCAATACTAGCGGCGTCTTTATTCTTAATAGCTTCAAGACTAATATCTTTTTCATTGTAAGGAACTCTTAAATCATATTTATTTGTGCCTTTATTAAAATCTGGATTTAAAAGATACTTATCATCTTTTACTTTTAAGCTATCTAAGAAATTATTATCTTTTTCATCTACGTCATTCGTTTTATTTATTGTTACTTTATAATCTTGCCAATAATTAGTATCTTCGGCAGTAACTCTTATTTTAAAGTCTACTGTTTCATTAGATTTAAGAGCTTCATTTAATTTTTGTTTTAAATCTTCTAATGATATCTGTTTATTATCATAGATGTATGATACGTTTGCTTTATTGTGATGAGCTCTTGCCACTATACTATTGATAATTTAATCAGCAGTTAAATCTTTCTTAAGTATACCTGTAATATTTTCTCCGTTTATGATTAAAGCATCAAGTGAAGTATCTTTTGATAATTCTGGCTCTTCTGTATCTTCTTCTTTAATAATCGTTACTGTATATGGTGCTTTAGTTACACCATCTTCGGCAGTGACTAAAATAGAAACGACATTTGCACCAGGTTTTAGATCAACCTTAAGATTCGAAACATCTTTATATTCTTTTCCGTTAAAATAATAAGTTACAGTTGCATTTGAATCAGTTGGTGTAGCAATCAAATCGATGCTATTTTTATCTTTATTGACGGTTGTAGTCATCGAATTTATAATCGATTTTCCGTCAACAGTAACATCCTTTAATGAAGCATCATGAGATTTATCTGAATTTCTAACTATTGTTACAGTATAATTTCTTTTTGTGCCATCGGTACCTATTACAGTTATAACAACTGTGTTATTTCCAAAATCTAATGGTAAATCCATTAAATTTGGTCTAGTATGTCCATTATAAGTATATGAAATACCTTTAGAGTTTGAATTAGGAGTTGCTAATAAACTGATTTTTTCTTGTTTAGAATCTACATTAATCGTATATCCTAAAGTGTTTTCATTAAAAATAGGTACTAGCTTAGCCTCGCTATTTATAACTTCTAATTTCATAAGTGAATTGCTTTTGTCGTCTAACCCTTTATTAATTGTTACCGTATATACACTCTTAGTTATTCCATCTTTTGCAGTAACAGTTATGATAACAGTATTATCTCCTGTTTTCAAATCTAATTTACTCAAATCATCTACTGTTTGTCCATTGAATGTATAAGAAATTGTCGCATCTTTACTACTCGGTATAGCAGTCATTGAAATACTATCTATAGTAGTGTCAACGCCTATCGTATAGTTATTTTTATATGGATTAAACTCTATTTTGCCTAAAGAGTCTGTTAAACTTTCCAATAAGCTATTTCTGTCTACTTCATTTGGCTCTTTATTAACAGTTACATTATAAGTTCTTATTGACCCATCTTCTGCAGTGACAGTAATTGTTATATGGTTTGGTCCATCTCTTAAAATTAAATTGTCTAAAGATGTGACAGGCTTTCCATTAAACGTATAACTAAGTGTTGAGTTTTTATCATTAGGTATGGCATCTAATCCGAAAGTACCTACATTTTTATCTAAATTAACTGTATATGAAAGTTGATTTTTATCAAATTTAGGTTCTAATTTTCCTTCACTTGGAGTTAAACTTTTCAAATATACATCATTCGACTTAGTCTTATTGATGATTACTTTATATACTCTTTTGCTTCCATTTTCGGCAGTAACTGTAATTGTAACGATGTTATCTCCTAATTTTAATTCTAGATTTTTGAGATCTTTGACAGTCTTGCCATTAAATGTATAAGTAACTTTAGCTTTTTTACTTTCTGGAATAGCTTTAATAGTGACTTTATCTCTCCATTTAACACCTATTCTATATTCAAGTGTATCAGGATCGAAGTGAAAGTCTGTCCAAGCCATAGACAATTCTTTTAGTCTATTATTGCCATCTAGATTACCAGGTTTGTTATTTCCCGTGTTGCTATTATTTATTACAGTTAAATTGTATATTGCAGTATATTCTATGCCATTATAATTAATAGATAAGGTGATATCTGCTTTTCCTACTTTATAAGCTGTTATTTTTAATACTCCATCTTTTGCTATAGCAGTAGCAATGGATTCATCACTAGATTTAACAGTAACATTTCCAATAAATCCAACTAAACTATAATTGACAGCTTTTTCTTTTGTAAAGAATAAGTTGATAGTTCCACTATTATTAGCAAGACTGATATATTTTGTAGCATCTGTTATAGTTACTGTAGCAGTAGCTTCGTATATCTTTCCATTCGTTTCAGTTCTTAAAGTAATTGTTACTATACCTGCTGTTTTAGGATTTATTACGACATAATTATCTTCTACATAACAAGTTGCAACATTTGCATCACTAGTCATACAAGTATATTCTTTAGGATTTATGTCTTTATATGTGAATCCTAATTTTGCTTTGGCATCGCTTAAAGAAATTTCTAAAGAATCTGTTACAAATTTCAACAAGCCATTTTTTATTGTTTCCTTATTATTTGGATCATCTGTTATGTTGTGAGTTCCTTCATTTCTAAACATATCTCCAATACGTCCAAAAAAGTTTGAAGTACAGCTACAACTAGTAATAAGTGATAGTATGATTAAAATAATGATAATTATCATCATTATACGACGTTTAATTTTATCATTTTTTTCTTCTTCATTGACATTTTTCTTAGTTGTCGTAGTCTTAGTATTTTTTACAGTTTTCTGTGCCATGACTATCACTCCTTTCTAAATATATTTTATTTAGTTTCCAAATAAACCCAAGAAACATTCTTGGACTTATTTGGAAGTTAAATATAACTTCCTAGTAATTAGTCAATAATTACTTTGTAGCTGATGAATAATCTTCAACAACTTGAGTTGCACTGATAGTTACATCGAACTTAGCAGTGTTAAGATCTTTAACATTTTGACCAGCAAAAGTATCTAGTTTGTCAACTTCAGCAGG
>CANDHX010000047.1 GCA_947384645.1 uncultured Mycoplasmatota bacterium
CTCAGTTAACGAAAAGATGAAGGATTTTCTAAAATCTATAGACAAAGAGGATTATGAAGTTTTATATGTAACGGGAAAGAATTCCTATGAAGAGTTCAAAAAGAACACGTTTAGTAAAAATGTTTTTTTAGAACCTTATATAGAAAATTTATCCGGTCTAATGAAAGATGCCGATGTCATAGTAAGTAGGGCGGGTGCAAGTTCGATTAGTGAAATCATCGCCTTAAAAAAATTGGCAATATTGATACCTAGTCCATATGTTGCCAATAATCATCAATATTTTAATGCTCTAGCCTGTGCAAAAAATAAAGCATGTATCATGATAGAAGAAAAAGATTTGACAACGCCTCTCATAAAAGAACAAATTAAAGCACTTTTAGAAGATTTAGAACTTCAAATCAATATGAGTTTAAACCTCTCAAAAATGCAGAAAAACAATAGTAGCACCATAATATATGAAGTAATAAAGGATATGATTAAATAGCCATGAGTGAAAAAAAGTCCAAAACTAAGAAAGTCGTAAAAAGAAGGCTCAAATTAAAAGGAGTCTTGTTTTTGCTGCTTTTTATAGGTGGACTTTTCGTTTTTGTAAAGTTTTTACTAAAGGTTAACGTCGGAAATGTCTATGTAAGTGGCAATTCTTATGTAAAAGATGCTCTAATCATCAAGGATGCAGGTTTCAATGAAGATATTGCGTTTTTATCTTTTAACAGTTCGAAAGTTTGTTCTCAAATTACCAATAATCCATTGATTAAGACTTGTAAAATAAAAAGGACACTCGATTTTAAAGTAAAAATAGAAGTTACTGAAAATATACCAGTCTTCTTTTACACCTATGAAAACGCATTGATGCTATCAGACGGAACAAGAGTACATGAAGCCAATACTTATGGCATACCAACGCTCATAAATTATGTGCCGGAAAAAGTGTTATTAGAATTCGTGAGTAGACTTTCCCTTATAAAAAGTGATATAATAGGCTCTATAAGTGAAATCGAGTATTCGCCAAGCACAGGAGAAGACGGTACATTCATCGACGAAGAACGCTTTACTATGTCGATGAATGACGGAAATACGGTCGTTATAAACAACAAAAAAATGTCTATTTTAAATTACTACGATAAAATATATGCTAGTTTAGGAGACAAGAAGGGTACTTACAACTTCGACTGTGATTTTGACAATTACCTTTTCACAGAGTACGGTGATGAATAGTGAACTACGACAAAGAAATGACTAAATTAATCGAAAATCTAGACCATGTCCCCTCACTACTTTTACACTCCTGTTGTGCACCTTGTTCTAGTGCTGTAATCGATAGACTAAAGGATTACTTCGACATAACGATTTTATACTACAATCCGAATATTGAACCATTTGGAGAATATGAAAAAAGAAAAGAAGAACAGAAAAAATTTCTAAAAAAAATTAACAGTAAAAATTCACTTCGATTCATGGATTGTGATTACAATAATGAACGATTTAAAATGTTATCCAATGGACATGAAAAGGACCCCGAAAGAGGAGCAAGATGTTATCTTTGCTATGAAGAAAGAATTAAATACACGAAGAATATGGCTCAAGAAAAAGGATTTGAATACTTCGGTACTACTTTATCAGTAAGTCCTTATAAATTGTCGAATTGGATAAATGAAATCGGTTTGAGTTTAGAGGATAATGAAACTAAATTTTTAATAGCGGATTTTAAAAAACAAAACGGTTATAAAAAGAGTATCGAATTTTCTAAAATACATGGATTATATAGACAAGATTACTGTGGTTGCACATTTTCTAAGTCTAAAAAAATCGAAGAATAGATTATTACGAGACATATTTTGCATTTTTCTTGCAATAAATAAATAGGTGTGTTAAAATTTAGTATGAGAATAAAGGAAAAAAGGTGGTTTAACATGGGTAATACTTTTAACGCTTTCGTTAAATTTATTTCAGATGACCCTATAATGCTAGGACTTTGTTTAGCAATAGTAGTTTTAGTAATATTGTTTATAGTAGTCCTTTTCATAGGCAAAAAATCGGATAAAAAAGAAGAACTTAAAAATGACGAAAATTTAGAAACATTTACTAATGATTTTAAAGATGCTAATATAGAGGACTTTACAGGCCCAGTAACTATTATAAATGAAACGACCACTCCAACTGTAGAAGAACCAATTGAACCTAAAGTGGAAGAATCTATCAAAGAAGTATTAGAAGTGCCAGAGTCAAATGTTATAGAAGACGAAGAAGTAATGCTTCCAACCCTAGAAGGTACATCGACTTCTTTAGAAGAGGTACAAGAAATACCTGTTACTTTGGAAGAGCCAATAGCTTTAGAAATAAATGCAACTGAACTCGGTGCACCGACGTTAGAAGAAAAGAACGATTCAATAGATACGCTTACTACAAAAGAACCGGTTAATATGCCGACATTCGATGACTTGAAAATCACAGCTGAACCGACACAACCAGTTATCGATAGTGGAGAAACTTTGCCAGTTATAGATGAAGTTCCATCTATGAATATAGATAATATGGTTTCAATAGAAGAAGCTATACCAGAACCACTCGATGAAGCAAGTATACCATCAATCGTAGAATCATCAGTAAACCCAATAGAAGAAAACATCTTCGATGTAGAAAATAACGTATTTAAAGACTATACAAAAAAAGAAGAACCTATTATCGACGAACCAAAAGAGGATGAATCTATTGTTAAAGAAGATATTAAACCATTAGAGGAACCTATAAAGGAAGCCAAAAAAGAATCTAAAAAACAAGAAAATTACAATTCAGTTTACTTAGAAGATATCGAATTACCTGAAATAGTGGTAGACGAATTCGATAAAACGTCTATTTTAAAAGGTATTCCAAATGGAGAACAAACCGTTAATGAAGTAATAGAAACTCCAAAAGTTCAGGAAGAGAAAGATGATGACGATTTAGACATAGACTTACCAAAATTAAATCCAGAAAGTTCTAATTCGGTTATAAATTCAGTAAAGGATTTTTAAAATAATGATTGCATTCAAGCAATCTTTTTTTTATAAAGTAGTTGAGAAACAGTTCCAATTTATGTTATACTTTTAATAATAGAAAAGTCTAAAAAAGCGACAAGAGATACCCACTGGTGGCAAGCTTTAATAGATAATAGAAGTCCGGAAAAAGAAAGTCCGGAAAAAGAAGTCCGGAACTAAGAAGGGAAGGACTCTTAAAGTGGAAGAACAACAAAATAAACATTTAAATAGAAAAATGATTATCTTTATAGTTAGGTTATCTCTTACTATATTTGGTTTTGGTATGATCACTTACTCCTTCTTTAGTACATCAATAGATGCAGATAATCTAGAAGCAGTGATAGATGTAGGAACCATGAAAGTGAAATTTGCTGATGGAAATTCTACAATAAATGAAAGACTCATGCTTGAAGAAGAAATAGTAAAAGAATTTACTATAGAAAACACGGGAGACCTAGATGCAGAAATAAATATAGAATGGTTAGATTTGATAAACACGTATATGCTTGGAAGTTTAACTTATACTTTAGAACAATCGGAAGAAAAAATTACAGGCTATGAAGAGATACTATCAAAAACAGAAGTACCAGTGTCTAATACAGAATATTCATATACATTAATACCGGATTTACAAATACCAGTAGGAAAGACTTATTACTACAGATTGAGAATAAAACTAAACGATTTAGAAGTAGAACAAAATGAGGATATAAATGCCATACTATCGACTAAATTTAATGCAACGCCAGTATCAAGTGATAGAAGTTATACTTTAGAAATAGACCCTAATGGTGGAATACTAGAAGGGACAAATGAAAATGTACCAAAACAACTTAAGTATGGCGAAGCTACAACAGTAGAAGAACCTAATGGTGTAGGAGCAATATTTAAAGGCTGGAAAGTATCGGGATATGAAAGTACTATAAGCGAAAATACTTTTACTATGGGAAAATCAAATACAAAATTAATAGCACAATGGGAAGATAGTGAGTCAAATAAAGTATTGGAGTATTTAGGAATAAAAGTCGATGCTAAAAAAATTATAGACTTTGAAAAGATAGCAAAAGAAACTGGTGTATTTGCTATGAAAGATGATTATGGTATGTCTTATTATTATAGAGGGGCAGTAACAAACAATTATGTAAAGTTTGCAAACTTTTATTGGAGAATAATTAGAATAAATGGAGATGGAAGTGTTAGAATAAGATACGATGGAACATATGGTCATGCAAATGGAGATAATAATCCTGATAGATTTACAAAAATAGGACAATTGTATACATTAAAGATAACGACGCAAAATATGTTGGTTGGATGTATGGTAGTCCATTAGATACTCCCTCTACATCTAAGATGTATGATACACAAAATAAACAAGAAGATGGGCAAATATATGCTCAAAGTAATGAAACAAATTCAGCTATAAAAACGGTAATGGAAGAATGGTATAAGACAAACATAGAAGATTCTGGTTATGGAAATGTGGTAGCTGATTCGATTTTTTGTAATGATAGAAGTACACCAGGAAAAGAAGTAACTGGATATAGCTATGATACAGGTTTAGGATATGGGCAAAATAAAACGGCTTTTGGTGCACCGGCAAGGTTAGGTTCATAGAATTCTTCAAAAGTAAAAACCCAGCCGAGTTTTATATGTCCAAATAAGAACGATGCATTTACAGTAGATGATAAGAAATTAGGAAATGGAGCTCTCAAATATCCAGTAGGACTAATAACAGCAGACGAGATAGTGGCAGCTGGTATTGGCAAGTATGGTACTTCAAATTCGGCATATTATTTATACAATCCACATAAGTGGAGTTGGACAATTTCCCCTAATTATTGTAGTAACTATTCTGTTATGATAACTCTATCTGAAAATGGAAGTCTTAGCAGCTTTGCTGCAAATAACAGTTCAGGTGGTGTTGTTTCTGTAATTAATCTAACTTCAGAATACTTTAAAACTTTAATAGGTACAGGAACTATGGAAGACCCTTTTAGAGAAAAAGGTTTAGAACCATAATACACTTAAAAAGTTTAGACTATTTCTAAACTTTTTTAAATACTCATTTTTCTATCGGTCTATTTAAAACTTCCATTAGAGTAGAATCATCTAAAGTCAAGTCTCTATATATTAAAGCAGCAGTTCTTTCGATTTCGCTATATCTAGAATTCATTTTATAGACTAAAATGGAACAGTTTAATTTCCTTAGATACGCTTTACCATTGCTGTTAAAGCCCAAAATTCTCACTTTTTCAAAAGGAACCTCTATATCTTCTTTCTTAATACCCAAAAGTATATGAATTAACATCCTTTTAACACGAGACACCGTATATCTTTTTGACTTAATTTTATCTATCAGTTCAGAATACGTGTTCACTTCTAATATTACCTTATTAATTCTATTTTCTATTCCCTCATCAACCCCCAAATAAGAATTCAAAGAGTTATCTGTTAAAATTCTATATCGTAGTAAATAAAACATCTTTTTTTCATCTACTGCATTTATAAAATTTATATCGTAATTTGGAATAAACTCTTTTATATTTACTTTATTGTTTAACATTTCTCTTATATTAGAAGCACTTACAATTTTCTCGTTACTTTCTAAATCGTTATATTCATTAGTTCTTTTAATAGTTACAGGTTCTATAGACTTATTAATAGAATTTATTGCTTTAATATAGGATACTCCCAATAAATCGTTACTCGAAAGTGAAACGTTTAAAGCCTTACTGAGACTAGTAGGATAATTTTCGCCCATATCTAAATATTCTTTAACCTTAAAATTGAAACTTTCTAAAGATTGTTCTGAAGCAATGGTTTTTAAAAATTCGACATCATTACACTCACTTCCGAATACAATTTTACTGACATTTGCTGCATTTAAAGCCAAGACTGCATTATGAGCAAAATAATCACCTGAATTAACTCCATATAAAAGAGGCAACTCCAAAACCAAATCGACACCATAATCTAAAGCAATCTTAGTCTTATTCCATTTACTGATTAAAGATACATCTCCACGTTCTAAAAAATAACCGCCTAAAACTAAAACGATTATTGCATCAGGATAAAGACTTTTCACTTTATTTATATGATACATGTGTCCATTATGAAATGGATTATATTCACAAATTATACCTACTGTTTCCATATAACATCACTAAAACTATTTTATCAAATAATACTTTACTATACAACTTAAGAATAATTTGCTATACTATGGCTAACTAAGGGGGAACTATGGATAAAGAAAAAATTGATAAAAAAGAACACATAAAATTTCTATTTTGGCTATTTTTAATAGGCTCTATTTTTGGTGCCTATTTTGAAGAGATAAGACACATCATATGGTACTTTCGTCATAAAGGTATATTCAATTATTCGCCTAGACGAGGCGTATTATGGGGTCCTATTAGTCCAGTTTATGGTATTGGGGCAGTTACTCTTGCTATATTTTTAAAAAAAGAAGAAAAGTCGAATATAAAAACTTTTTTTAAAGCTGCAATTCTTGGCGGATTAGTCGAATACATTTTGAGCTTTTTACAAGAATTCTTTACGGGAATGGTATCCTGGGATTATAGCCACAAACCTTTAAATATAGGAGGTAGAACAAATCTAACTTTCATGATAGGGTGGGGAATTTTAGGTATATTATTTATAAAACTGATTTATCCATTTATTAAAAATTTATTATCTAAAATACCAAAAAAAATTTACGATAAATTAACTTTAATTATTTTTATTATCATAACTTTAGACATCATGGTTTCATGGTCAATTTTAGGTAGGCAAATACTTCGCCATAAAGGGATTAAACCGATTACTTTTATAGGAGAAATGTGTGATAGACATTTTGACGATGAATATATGAAAAAGAAATTTCCAAATATGAGACATATTAAAAAGAGTTAACCTTGATATTTTATAAAAAACGACAATATATATAGTTTTAGAGTTGTATCATAAAAATGGTGAAATAAAAAAATTAATAAATATATTAACTTTTTAAAAGTATCATGTTATACTTTGTATTGTAAGAATCTAGAGAGTGTGAAACTAAATGCAAGAAAAAAGCACAAGAACTAAAAAAGTTATAATTTTAGCTATATGTATAGTCTCTTTAGTATTTGCATGTATCATGGGTACGTATGCATACTTCATAATAAACGTAAATAACGACGATAGACAAAATGCCCAAATAGATACTGGAACTATGAAGCTAACATTTGCGGACGGAAATCCCACGATAAACGAAAGAATCATGTTAGGTGAAACCAAGACAAAGACATTTACTCTAGAGAATACAGGAGACTTAGATGCTGTGGTGAGTATAGATTGGCTAGACCTAGTTAATACCTATATGGAAGGAAGTCTAACATATACATTAGAGCAATCTGAAACAGAGGGTTCTGGATATACTGAAATGATAGAGAAAACTAATATACCAGTACCAAGTACAGCATTCACGACAACACTAGCTCCAGATATAACAGTTCCAGTAGGAAAGAAATACTATTACAACTTAATAATAACGTTTAACGATTTAGCAGATGTCGATCAAGAAGCAGATAGGAATGCAAGTTTATCTACCAAGTTCACAGTAAGCCAGCCATCTACGAATAGAAACTACGACTTAATAATAGACCCGAATGGCGGGTCATTGGGTGGCTCAAATACAGTACAAATCTTAACAAGGAAAAATGGTGAAACTGAAACTATTGGAACACCTACTAAAATAGGAGCAACATTCCAAGGTTGGAAAATATCAGGCTATGGAAGTTCATTAGTTGATGAAACATTTACTATGGGAAAAGCTAATACAAAGCTAGTGGCTGAGTATACAGAGTTCAATGCAGTAAAAGCAGTAAACGATATATTAAACAATAAATTGCCAGAAGGAGTGACAAGAGAAAGTCCAGACTTTGCAGCAGCAACAGTCGCTAATGAAGCTGGAGTCTATTCTATGGAAGACGATTATGGAAACTCATATTTCTATAGGGGAGCAGTAACAAATAACTATGTCAAATTTGCTGACTTTTATTGGAGAATCATAAGAGTAAATGGAGACGGAAGTGTGCGAATTAAATATGACGGGTCAAGCGCTCATGTAAATGGAGAAAACAGTGCGGATAGATACACAACAAAATCAGCATACAATAAGAACTACGACGATGCAAAATATATAGGATGGATGTATGGACCAGCAGGAACAGGGTCGAGTACAAGTAAAGAAGAAGCTCAAAAGAATACGACAAGTTCAGATATAAAAAATCTTATAGATGAATGGTATAAGACAAATATAGTAGACGCAGGCTACAGCGGGTCAGTAGAGGACACAATATTCTGTAATGATAGAAGCACACCTGGAAAAGATAAAACAGGGTGGAGTTCAGATACAGGTTTAGGATATCAACAAAATAAAACGGCATATGGAGCATATGCAAGAATAGGAGTACAGCCTTTAAATTATAATAATATATATCCAACATTTAAATGTCCAGAGAAGAATGACGCATTTACAGTAAGTGATATAGAATTAGGAAATGGAGCACTCAAGTACCCAGTAGGACTAATAACAGCAGATGAGATAGTAGCAGCAGGAAGTGGAAAATATA
>CANDHX010000048.1 GCA_947384645.1 uncultured Mycoplasmatota bacterium
TGTCGCATTAGGAACATCTACCCCTACTTCTATAACGGTCGTTGAAACTATAATTCTCGTTAGACCGTTTTTAAAATCTTCCATGGCTTTTTCTTTTTCTTGGGGTTTTAGGCTTCCATGTAGTAACCCGATAGGTATTTTTCCGTTGAAAGCGAGGTTGAGTTTATTTTTAAGGCTTTTAACGTCCATCATAGAAGGCTCTTCTACGTTTTCTTCGATTAATGGGCAAACTGCGTATACTTGGTGTCCATTTTTTATTTCTTCTAGTATTATGTTTAGAATATTTTTGACATTTTTAGGAGATTCTATAAAGGTTTTTATTTCCTTTCTTCCAGAAGGTTTTGTTTTAATTATAGAGATATCCATATCGCCATAGATTGTAAGGGCATAAGTTCTAGGAATCGGAGTTGCACTCATGTATAAGACATCGCTCAATTTTCCTTTGTTTTGAAAAGTGTTGCGTTGTCCTACACCAAAACGATGCTGTTCATCGGTTATAACTAACCCTAAATTTTTAAATACGACGTCGTCAACTAAAACGGCATGAGTTCCTATTAGTAAATCTATTTCGCCAGCTTTTAAATCTTCTAGTATTTTAGTTCTTTCTTTTTTAGGAGTTTTTCCCTTTAAAAGTTCAACTCGTATGTTGAAATTTTTAAACAATTCTCGTATGTTATAGTAGTGCTGGGTAGCAAGAATTTCCGTGGGGACAAGCATAGCACTTTGATAGCTGCATAAATGGTTATAATAAATGCTTGCAACTGCTACGATAGTTTTACCACTTCCGACATCTCCTAAAAGCAGTCTATTCATCCTTTTAGGACTTTTTAAATCGGAGACTATGTCCTTTACTGCTTTTTTCTGGTCTATAGTGAGTTCAAATTTTAATGAATGTAAAAAGAAGTCTACTCTTTTTTCTTCAATAGTCCTATTTAGACCATCTGTTTCGGTTCTAGAGGATTTTAAGTAATTTATTTTGAACATGAATTTGAAGAGTTCTTCGTATTTGAATCTATCTTGTACTTTTTCTACTTCTATTAAATTATTGGGGTTGTGAATTTTACCTATCGATGCGTTTTTTTCTTGAAAGTCGTATTTTTCTATTAAATACGAAGGTATAAAATCTATCGTATCTCTTTTTATTTCTAAAGCGTTTTTTATGATGTTTCCAATAAGTTTTGAACTGATGCCATTCGTCACGTGGTACACGGGTTCTATATATTCTTTTTCTATCTTTTTTAGCATTATGTTATTGGCTGTAATCGTATTATGGCGTTCGTCGTATTCTCCTAATACTGTTATCGTCAAGCCTCTTTTTAAATTGGACTTCATGAAAGCTCGATTGAAAATGGTTACGTTTACTAGTTGGTCGTGCGTCTCTATTCTAAAGGATAGTTTGTTTAGGTTTCTTTTTATATAGGTAGTAACTGGTGTCGTTTCTATTATTCCTGTTATCACGACAAATCCCTCTTGTAAGTCAGTCGGAGTAATCGTGTTATATTTAAAAGGATAGTAATCGATCAAGTCTTCGATTGTGTTTATCCCTAGTTTATTTAGTAATGATAAAGTTTTAGGGCCTATTCCTTTTATGTCTTTTAGCATATTTACCACCATATAAATTATACCAAAATTCTTTTATTACTTAAAGAAAAAAACATAAAAGCGACTTGTCAGAAGCTATTTTTTATTCTATTACTAACGTGATTAGGAAATTAAAATATGTATAATTAGAAGAAAGATTAATAATAAAGCGCTCTTTTCTTCATTATATCTACTATCTTTTTGAAGATTGTGGGGCTATACTAATATCAAATGTTTTTAATTTTGTTATATCTATATGTATTGAAATCGCCATAATTTAGTCAAAGTTTTAACTTAATTACACGTTTTTGGTAGCACTTTTTATTTTTTGCCAAAAAAAAGCATCCTCTTTTGAGATGCTATTCTTCGAAGTTTTTAAGATATTTTAAAGCATTCATTGCTGCTAAGGTACCGTCTGATGTTGCAGTTGTCAGTTGTCTTATCTCTTTGTCTCGACAATCCCCAGCAATGTAAATCCCTTCTATTTTTGTTTTAGTATCATGAGCTATATAGTAGTTATCTAGGGTTAGTTCAAAAGAGCTATCACTTATCGTCGAGTTAGCTTCCATTCCAATTGCTAAGAATACTCCTTTTATAGGTAGAGTCTTTGAGGTTCCATTAGAATCTATTTCTACTTCTTCTAATTCTTCTTTGCCAATTAGTTTCTTTATAGTCGTGTCATACAAAATCTCTATGTTATCTATAGAACTTAATTTGTCTTTTAGTACACTTTCGCATCTCAAACTATTTTTTCTATAAATTATGTATACTTTTTGACATATATCCGATAGGAAAATGGCATTTGTAACAGCAGTATTAGCACCACCTACGACCGCAACAAGTGAATCTTTATAAAAAGCTCCATCGCAGGTTGCACAAAAATGTACGCCCTTTCCAATTAGTGCTTCTTCGTTTGGAAGTCCCAATCTGTTGTGACGAACGCCAGTTGCAATAATGATAGATTTAGTCTCGTAAACGTCCGTTTCTGTAAATACTTTTTTTATTTTGTCAGAGTCGATTTTTATCACTTTAGCGATGTCGATTTCTGCACCTAAATCGGTTATTTGTTCGTAGAGGTTTGAGGCAAATTCAGCACCCGATATTTTTGCTATCCCAGGATAATTTTCGACTAGTGGACTAGATGCGATTTGTCCGCCTATCGTTTCGCTTTCTAATATTAAGACTTTTTTGTTGGCACGAGCCAAGTAGATGCCAGCTGTCAATCCAGCTGGCCCTGCTCCAATTATTATAGCGTCATACATTTGCATCCGTCGTTTCGTTTATATATTTTTTAATATCAGATAGATTTCCTATAATATCGATTTGCCCACTATTTACTATGACTAAACTAGGTGCTTGTTTGATACCATATTTTAAAGTTTCTTCTTTATTTTCTTCAGCATCTATGTAGTTGTATTTTATCTTAGCTTTTTCTAGAAATTTTTTAGCCATTTTGCAGTTTGGACAAGTTTTAGTACCGAATAGCATTATGGCATCTTTTATCTCGCTTTCGCATTTGCAATAATCTTCCTTATAGCAGTTTGTATCGTATGTCTTACGCATTTCGAACTCTTTAGATTTTCCGTCGTTCCAGTTTTTAACAGGTCTATAGTAACCAGTAATTCTACTATAAATTTCAGTATCATTGCCACAGATAGGACATTTATTTACTTCTCCATCGATGTAACCGTGTTTTTGGCATACAGAATATGTTGGAGATAATGTATAGTAAGGCAATCTATAATTTTCGGCTATCTTTTTGACTAGACTTGCAGCTGCTTTCCAATCTGGTAAACGTTCTCCTAAGAATGTATGGAATACTGTACCAGAAGTATAAAGTGTTTGCAATTCGTCTTGAATATCTAGTGCTTTAAAGATGTCGTCTGTGAAACCGACTGGTAAGTGAGAACTATTCGTGTAGTATGGAGTTTCGTCATTTGAAGCAGTTATGATATCTGGATAATCTTCTTTATCGTGTTTAGCAAATCTATATGAAGTACTCTCAGCAGGAGTTGCTTCTAAGTTATAAAGGTCTCCATATTCTTCTTGGTAATCTGATAATTTTTCTCTCATGTAATTTAAGACTTCTTTAGTAAATTTTTGCCCAGCTTCGGTCGTTAGATCGGTCTTGAGCCATTTTGCATTTAAACAAGCTTCGTTCATTCCGACGAGTCCAATAGTTGAGAAGTGGTTTTCAAATGTACCTAAGTATCTTTTTGTATATGGATATAAACCTTCATTAAGCAGTTTTGTGACTATATTACGTTTGATTTTTAAACTGCGAGCTGCTAAATCCATAGTTTTTTCTAATCTTTCATAGAAATCTTTTTCGTCGCTTGCAAGGTATGCAAGTCTTGGCATATTGATAGTTACTACGCCGATTGAACCAGTCGATTCACCACTTCCGAAGAAACCTCCTGATTTTTTTCTTAGCTCACGCAAGTCTAGGCGAAGACGGCAGCACATACTTCTTACGTCTGATGGCTCCATGTCGCTGTTGATATAGTTTGAAAAGTAAGGAGTTCCATATTTGGCAGTCATTTCGAATAACATTTTATTGTTTTCAGTTTCGCTCCAATCGAAATCTTTCGTTATAGAGTAAGTTGGAATTGGGTATTGGAATCCTCGACCATTGGCATCTCCTTCTATCATGATTTCGATGAAGGCTTTGTTTATCATGTCCATCTCTTTTTTACAATCTTTGTATTTGAAGTCCATCTCTTTGCCACCGACTAAACAATTGAGTTCTGCTAAATCGTTTGGCACAGTCCAGTCGAGCGTTACATTAGTAAACGGTGCTTGAGTTCCCCAACGGCTAGGAGTATTTACTCCATAGATAAACGATTGTAAGCACTGTTTAACTTCTTTATAAGTTAGGTTATCTACTTTGACGAATGGTGCTAAGTATGTATCCATAGATGAGAACGCTTGAGCTCCTGCCCATTCGTTTTGGAGGATACCTAAGAAGTTTACCATTTGATTACATAGAGTGCTCAAGTGTTTAGCTGGAGCAGATGTTATTTTATTAGGAATTCCACCGAGTCCCTCTTGAATGAGCTGTTTTAAACTCCAACCAGCACAGTAGCCAGTTAACATCGACAAGTCGTGAATGTGTATTTCACAATTTCTATGAGCATCAGCTATCTCTTGGTCGTAAACTTCTGTCAACCAATAGTTTGCCGTGATAGCACCGGAGTTACTCAATATCAGTCCACCTACTGAATATGTTACTGTAGAGTTCTCCTTTACACGCCAATCTGTAACATTTACATAACTATTGACAACGTTTTTATAGTCTAAAATTGTAGACTTTACAGAACGCTGTTTTTCACGCCACTTTCTATATAAAATATAGGCTTTTGCTACGTCCGTATATCCAGCATTTGATAATACTTTTTCGACGCTATCTTGGATGTCTTCGATATCGATGATGTTATCTTTGATTTTAGGTTCAAAGTCTGAAGTGACCTTGAGAGCTAAGAAATCTATGACGTTTTCGTCATATTTCTTATCTTCAGCTTCAAAAGCCTTAATCATGGCATTTTTAATCTTTTCGATATCGAATGCAACTATTTTTCCTTCTCTTTTTCTTACTTTGTACATTTTTATATCCTTCTTTCTATTTATTCTATTCCTCTAACTCTTGCGTTTGGGAATTTCTTTCTTAATTTATCGTCTATTTCTTTTAACTCTTTGGGAGTAAATCCTTCGAGGCTTTTGTCTATTACACCTTCACTATTCTCAAAATTTTGGACGAAATATTTAGAACCTTCTACATACGAGGCTATCTTCTCGATTTCATCTATATCGTGGAAGCCTTTGACTATCGTCGTCCTAAATTCGTGATTTATCCCCGAACTTTTGATTAGTTCGATGCTTCTTTTTATTTTTTTTGTATCGACTTTCTTTATTCCTGCTATCTTTTCATAGTCGTCATATGTATTTTTGATGTCCATTGCTATATAGTCGATTAGATGTTCATTTATCAAGTCTTCTAGTACTTCTGGATTTGTTCCGTTTGTATCAAGTTTCACATCAAGATTTAGCATTTTGCACATTTTGATAAAGTCTTTTAACCCTTTTTGAAGAGTAGGCTCTCCACCACTTATGACTACCCCGTCTAACATATTTTTTCTTAAGTTTAAGTATTCTAAAACCTCTTCTGTGCTTAACAGGGCTTCATTCAGTGTAAGCAAGCTACTATTTTGACAAAATGGACATCGGTAATTGCAACCTTGGGTAAATACTATGGCAGCCATTTTTCCTGGAAAGTCTAACAAAGTCATCTTCTGTAATCCGCTTATGTTCATCTTTTCATCCATTCCTCTTTTGTGAAATAAACTGCTCTAACACCACTTTTTAAATAGCTTTCTATCGCTTTATGTATTTTATTTGTGCTGATGTTTTTAGGTATTACATATTCGGTTATATTTCCGCCATTTAAGAATAATCCCACCTTCGATAGTTTTCCATAATCACTTTTTAAAATACTAAGGTTACTTACTAGGTCGTATTTGTTCTCGTCGATTAGTCCCTTTTTTACTCCATATATTGCTTTATCGAAAGCTGTGAACTCACGAGAGGCAGTAGCATCGTGCTTTTCTGTTATTACAAAGTTCAGCTTAGTATTTAAAGAAAATTCGTTAGCCAATTTATTAGCGTGTTTTAATAAATCGATTAATAGTTCGTATTGTTCGTCTTCCTTACTCTTTAAAATAGAGACGCATTCTTTAAGTCCTACGAGGTTTATAGAAAGACTACTGTTCTTTATTATTTTTCTTATCTTTTGTCCTGGCAAGAGTCTTTCGTCGCCCGTTACGTTTCCAGTAAATAAGATATTATAGTTGTCTTTGTTTTTATTTCCTATATTTTCAAACATCGACAAGAGTTCATTTTTAGTAAGCTCCAATACTTCATCGAAGTTTTTAAATAGTACGCTTTTGGACGCTTCTTTATTTTCTAAAGCTAGGCGAGCCATATTAATTGAGGTTTCTCCTACTATCATGCGACCACATGAAGAAGGTGCGTCATCGTTGTAGTTATCGTATAGCCTTATGCCATTATAGAAGTATTCTACTTCGCTGTCTTTGCCCATCTCCATCGAGATTAAAAGGCTTTTTCGAGAAGAGATTAACTCTTCTATTCTTTTTAAGTATGGATTGTCTATATCGTATATTTTGGCGATAAAATGTAGCGAAGATAAATCTTTTTCTTCTATATAACTGAGTACTATATCGTTTACAAGGTTATTAGAAAATCCAGTTTTTGAAGCAAAACTGATACTATAACCAGTTTTATCTTTAGAATTGTTCAATTTATCGAAAAGTTTAAATAATTCGCTTCTTAAATTCTCTTGTAGTTTGCGTTCGGCATCAGAAGCAGCTATTTCGAATATGTGTCTTACGACATAAGAATTTATGAATGAGTCTAACTCTTCAAGACACGATTCTATATCTTCTAGTTTGTTTATTTTTTCTTCCAACTTTTTAAAACTTATATATTCATTAAAACCATTTAATGCCAAATAATTGTTTAAATATTCCTTGAAATATTCTTTAAATCTTTCGATAATCCAGTTCTCGAGGGATTTATCGATTCCTGTAATATTTATTTCTCCTTTTATTTCTGTTTTGAGCGTTAGAAGTCTATAGCCTAGAGCTTCTAGAGAAGAGTCTTTTTCTAGTTCATCCTTTATATCCAAGTGGACATGAGCGAGTTTTCCAAGTGGAACAGAATCTATATCGTGGATGTAAATTTTGCCTTCCTCATGGGCTTTTAAGTATTTATTATCTATTACGTATGCATAAGCGTATTCTTTTACTACTGTATTTCCACATCTTAACACAATTTCTGTTGGACTATAGTTGTTGTCTACTGAGAGTATATCTCCGTCGGCGATTTTTTCCATAGCTTTAGCAAATTTGTGTTGCTGTTTTATTTTGAAAGCTTTTCTCGATTCGGCTCTTTTTTGACGGTATTCGCTGAAAGCTTTATACACATCTTCACTTATCATTCTCATCTCGTCTTCGATGATGTCTTGGATGTCTTCGACGTTTATCGTTTTTCTATCCGAATAATTTTTTTCTATATGCGACAAAACGTTTTCATATATCTTATTTACTTCGGTTTCGTTATAGTCTTCGAATACATTGTCGTAGGCTTTTTTAATGACTATGGCAATTTTGTAACTGTTGAAGTTAACTCTTTGACCACTTCTTTTAACTACTATCAATTCATCGAATACATCTTTTTTCAAGCCGTTCACCTTCTTCTAATCTCTACTATATCAATCATAACAGACTCCATATCAAAGGTCAATGTTTTTTTTAATAAAAATTGTAAAATTTAAAGATACAATTAATTTAAAAAACATATTTTTTATCAAAAAAAACATGAGTAAATATTAAAAATGCAGAAACGACTAGTCTGTCGTTTCTGCATTTTGTAGTTCTCCGTTTCTTATTTCTGTTTTCACAAACACTTCGTTTATTATCTCCGTGCTTTATCCATTTGAGCCTTACTCGTGCTTCACACTCACTCGGCTCTAAATGGATCACTCATACTTCCTGTTCCTTTTAAGGTTTTGAAGTATTCTGACGTCAGATTGATAACCGGAGCGACCAACTCCAGGAATTTGGATTGTATAAATAATATGTTGAGTTTACTGTTCCATACTTTCCACTTCCTGCTGCTACTATCTCATCTGCTGTTATTAGTCCTACTGGATATGTTAAGGCACCATTCCCTTTTTCTTCATCTTCTACTGTGAATGCATCATTCTTATTTGGACATTTAAATGTTGGATGTACATTATTATAGTTTATTGACGCTACTCCTAGTCTTGCACATGCCCCATATGCTGTTATATTCGTTCCGTACCCTAATCCTGTATCTAAGCTCACTCCCGTCGCTCCTTGTCCTGGGGTACTTCTATCATTACAGAATATCGTATCCTCTACAGACTCGCTGTAGCCTGCGT
>CANDHX010000049.1 GCA_947384645.1 uncultured Mycoplasmatota bacterium
CACTTGATGAAGTGTTGACATTTACATTTAATGATGCAGATTTGCTGGAAGAATCAATTATAAAGTATCAATCTAAAATCGATGAGAGTATATATCAAGTATTGTCAAATTTCAGTGAAGCCAAAAGATTGGAAATACTTGCTTTAGTAAATGAAACTCGGGTTAGATTGAGTTTAATTGCAAGTCTAGAAAATACTAAAAAAATCGAAGAATTTTTAGATGAATTTAAAAACCATGAAGAACTTTTAGCTCAATTAGCTAAAAAGGGTGACGATGCATTCAAACTCGAAATTTTAAAAATAACCTCTAGTCATTATGTCTATGGCATCTTAAGCCAAGGACTTTCTTCTAAAGAGTCCAAGAGAAAAGCTCTATCTATCATAGATAGTGTAGACGATAAAGTAATTTTTGTAGCAAATAGTATGGATGATATTTTAAAAGCCGAATTTTTAATGAAGTATCGTTTAGAAAGATATAATTTTGTAATGGTCTTGTTGTCGATTGGAGATAAAAGATTACAAAATATGCTTTCAAAGTATTTTTATAAAGTTAATGGAGAGGAAATCTTTCTAGAAAGCGGCTTTGATAAAGATTACTTTATATACGATGCCCAAAATGATGCACTTCCAAGAGTACTCAAATTTGGAGTCGAACTCGAGTGTGTAGGAGAAGCTTATGCGGCACTTTTATCCTATAATCAAAAGCCTTTGAGAAGGTATAAAATAAAAGAAGAAGGAAGTCTAACTGAAGGAGTCGAGTTTACCTCGGATATATTAGAATATAAGAATGAAGACTTGAGAACTATATATGAGGTGTGTGACTTTTTAGAACAAAACGGATTATATGTAAACGACGAATGTGGAGGTCACATACATTTTTCTTCTAATTATTTAGTCAGTTATGCAGATTGGATGATGTTATTTTATCTCTATTCTAAACTGGAGAAAGTTTTGTTTTTGATTTCTAATGGGGAAAACAGCATACCTAGGTATGGAATTCATGAGTACAGTAAACCGATTTCGGAAAAATTGACGATGTTACTACCAGAGTTTTTGCAAGCGAGAAGTGCCGAAGAGGTCATAAAAATAGTTCAAGGAAATACAAAAAGAAAGAGTTTTGCTTTAAATTTAAACAACATAGGTGTGATATTCGATACTATCGAATTTAGGATGCCTAACGGTTCAATAGATCCAAATATAATTATTGAGAATATACTTCTATTTGGAAATTTATTAGCGCTAGCAAGAAAGCTAGCACGTGGTCCATTGGAAAAGGTTACTCACGATTTATTGATGAAGCTCGATAGTGCTAAAGATATGGAAGAGAAATTAGAAATATTTTTACAGCTCGCTTTTAAGTGTGAAGAAAATAGAGAAATATTTAGGAAAAGGTATCGTGCAAATTCGAAGTTATATGATGAAGATTATCTTCTAATAGACAACAGTTTCGACGATTTTACGCTTTTGGACACAAAAATGCACATTTGATGTAAATTTGTGCATTTTTTACTTTCTTTTTTTTAAATTTATGAGATAATATTTTTATAATAAAGAGAAGAAAAAGTATTCTAGTGGTATTTAATGGTATTTATAAAAAAGACTTGCATTAAAAATCTTTTCGTGCTAGAATATGACCCATTAAGAAGGGGGTAAGGAAACCTAATGTTTCAAGAAAGTTTAAGTAAAGGACGTGTCGAGTCTAGAATTAATGCTCAGGAGAGAAGAGAATATTTTTATCTAGCTGTTAAAAGAGTTACAGATTTTGTATTGGCTTTGATAGGTTTAATACTTTCGTCTCCAATTCTTTTAGTAGTTGCTATACTTATTAAGTTAGAGTCTCCAGGTCCTGTTTTCATAGACCAAAAACGTATTGGGAAAGACGGAAAGCTTTTCAAAATATATAAGTTCAGGTCTATGATAGATAATGCCGAACAAATTTTAATGGATTGGTTAGAAACAGACCCTGCTATTAGAGAAGAGTATTTGACTAATAAAAAGTTAGCTAATGACCCAAGAATTACTAAGGTTGGTAAGTTTATCAGAAAGACTTCTCTAGATGAATTGCCTCAGTTAATAAATGTTTTATTAGGCGACATGAGTTTAGTTGGACCAAGGCCTTATCTAGAATATGAAATAGAAGATATGAGTATAACTTATTTTACAATAATAAAAATGACTCCTGGAATAACAGGACCTTGGCAAGTAGCTGGACGTTCAAATGTAAGCTTTAAAGAGAGATGTTCTCTTGATTGTAAATATTATAAAGAACGTTCTTTAAGGAAAGACTTCTGCATTTTACTCAAGACTGTTAAGGTAGTGTTTAGTAAAGTCGGGGCAAAATAATTAAGAATAAAAAGAGTAATACTAGTGTTATATTAGTTTACGTTGACTAATAGATAAGAAAACTATTATAATAAGACTATATACATGATAGTACTCGTGTATGTGGTCTTTTTTAATGTATTATATTGTAATTAAAAGGGAGTGATTTTAAATTTATGAAAGAAGAAGAAGTTTTACAAGAAAAGATACTTGGCAGTAATGAAAGAATATGTATTCTTAATACTTTGATTGATGTTTTGACTGTTAGTGAAACGATTAATTTAGTAGATGAATATGTAAAAACTAAGACTCCTCTTCATTTGATGGGAGTTAATGCAGATAAAATAAACGAGGTAAACCAAAATTCTTTGATGAAAAAAATTGTTAATAGTTGTGGAGTTATAAATGCTGACGGTGCTTCGGTCGTGTTGGCAAGTAAATATCTTAAAAAATCTTTACCTGAAAGAGTAGCAGGTATCGATTTGATGCAGGACTTAGTTGCCTTAAGCGAAAAAAAAGGATATTCGATATATCTTTTGGGGGCAAAACAGGAAGTAGTAGAAAAAACAAAAGATGTTTTAATAGGACGCCACCCAAATCTTAAAATAAGTGGTATCCATAATGGATATTTTAAAGAAGAAGATTGGTCAAACATATCAAAGGAACTTAAAAAAGTTAAACCCGACTTCGTTTTTGTAGGTATTACATCACCACTTAAAGAATATTTGATAGAATTTTTACAAAACGATGGAAATAATTGCGTTTTTATGGGTGTCGGAGGAAGCTTTGATGTTATATCTGGCAATATTCCTAGAGCACCTAAATGGATGCAAAAGATGAATTTAGAATGGCTTTTTAGAGTAATGCAAGAACCAAAAAGACTTTTTAAAAGATATTTTGTTGGTAATAGCAAATTTATAAAAGCCGTTATAAAAGAAAAACATTCTAGGAGGTAATAATTGTGAACATTTTACATATTTCTCGTACAATGGGACAAGGTGGAGCCGAAAAAGTTGTTTATCAATTATGTAAAGACATAAATGGTCACGATATGTTTGTTGCTTCAACGGGTGGTGTTCTTGTAGAAAAATTGAAAGATAGAAATGTTAAGCATTTTGTAATTCCAGATATAGATTGTAAGAATCCATTTATAATTTTAAAAACATTCTATATATTAAATAAAATTATTAAAACGGAAAAAATAGATATAGTACATTCTCATCATCGTATGGCAGCGTTTTACAGTAAAGTTTTAAATATCTTTAATAAAAAATTTAAAAGAATTTACACAGCTCATAGTATTTTTTTTAATAGAGTAAAGTTACTAAGGTTTGCTCTTAAAGGTTCTTTAGTAGTAGCCGTAGGAAATGGAGTAAAGGAAAATTTAATAAATGTGTATGGTCTTAAACCAAATTTAATAAAAGTCATTTATAATTCTATTGAACGTCCAAAATCTATAACTACACCTAAAGATGATTTCATCAAATATAAAAAAAACCGCATTTATATTGGAACGATTGGAAGGTTTAGTTATGAAAAGGGTATGGATATCTTTTTAAAAGCTATTTCAAAAATAATAAAAGAAAATAATGATGTCTACGGTATAATGATTGGTGACGGAGAAGAAAAAGAAAATTTAGTGAAGCTTGCTAAAGATTTAGGTATAGAAAAAAATATTTTGTTTTTAGGATATAGAGCCGATATATTCAATTTGATTAGCATTTTGGATTTTATAGCTATTCCTTCTAGACAAGAAGGATTTCCTTTAACACCAATTGAAACGTTATCTATGGGAAAAACGATTATAGTTTCGAATATTGAAGGCAATGTAGAAGTAATAGACGGTAAAAATGGTTTGCTTTGTGAGAAAGAAAATATAGAAGATTTAAAAAACAAAATGAATAAATTGATTTACGATGAGAAATTACGGCACAGATTAGAACAAGAAGCTTTAAGAAGTTATGAGAGCAAATTTAAATATGATATATTTTTAGCAAAATATAATGACATTTATTTAAATATTATAAAATAAATTTTACAAATTTAGAGAGAGGTTAAACTATGATTCCAAAAAAAATTCATTATTGTTGGTTTGGTGGGAAGCCATTACCAAAAGATGTTAAAAAATGTATTAGGAGTTGGAAAAAATATTGTCCTGACTATGAGATAATAGAATGGAATGAATCGAATTTTGATATTAATGGTTCTCAGTTTACTAAAGATGCATATGCTGCAAAATCATTTATGATAATGGAGGAATCTATTTAGATACCGATGTAGAATTGTTAAAGAATATTGATAAATTGTTAGAAAATAAGTGTTTTTTTGGTACTCAACAAGAAGGAGAGGTAATAGCTACGGGGCTTGGCTTTGGTTCTGAAAAAGAACATTCCATTTTAAAAGAAATGTTAGATTTATATGAGAATACAACATTTGATGTTGAAAAAAAAGAACAAATTGCATGTCCAATTTTGAACACCGATATATTAAAAAAACATGGTTTTGTTTTCAGTGATAATATTGTCAAAATGCATTCAATTAATGTGACCATTTATCCCCCTAAATATTTTGACCCAATTTCTCCTGGAGATTCTAAAAATTTATTGTGTAATGATACGTTTTCTATACATCATTACAGTGCATCTTGGACTAAGACCGGAAATAAAATGAAAAGAAAAATAATTAACATCGTTGGACAAAAAAGGATAAATAAAATTAAAAAATTATTTAAATGAGGGAAATAAATGAAAAAAATTTTTATTCAATTATTATTAATCTTTATATTATTTAGTAATATCTTTTTAAACATTACAGAGTTACCTTCATTCGTCAACTATTGGGATGAACTTTTAGAATTTTTAATAATAATATTCGGATTTATGATATTTTTAAAACATAAAAAAACTATTAAGAAGAATTATTTTTTCATGTATTTTGCTATAATTATTATTGTTTTACTAGGAATAGGTGGAAACATATTATTTAATTATGTCTCTGATTATTCATATATCATAAAAGATATGGTAAGCTTTTGCAAATTTCCGCTTAGTTTTATAATACTTAAAAATTTAAATTGTGATGAAGAGTTTTCTAAATATATAACAGATGGATTTATAAATTTGATAAAATTATCTATAATTATTATTTTTTCTTTCGGTATAATAAGTATTTTTAAAGATATTGGTATGTCACAAAATGAAATTCGTTATGGAATAAAACCTTATATGTTTATTTTTACGCATCCGACGTATTTAGTGCTATCTTCACTTTTTATGTTAGTACTCATCGACTCTTATAGTTTTAAAAAAGAAAAATCCGTTTTAATCTACGAAATAATGCTTATTATAATTATATTATTGACTATTAGAACAAAGGGTGTAGTAATTGCTTCCTTATATCTTTTTATAAGATATTTTGGAAAAGTTTTTGAAAAAAATAAAATTCTTTATTATTTAGGAGGAGCAAGTATTGCTTTAACCATGGCTTCTGAAAAACTTTTGTTGTATGCTTCTTATAATTCTTCGCCTAGAGAAGCATTATATAGAGGCTCATTTACCCTAATAAAAAGATGTTTTCCTTTTGGTAGTGGGTTTGCGACTTTTGCTTCACATATATCTGGTATTGCAAATTCACTAGTATATGATTTTATAACAATTCCGTATTATTGGGTAGAAAATGGAAATGAAATGTCAGTTTTAGGTGATGCTGGTTTTGCATATTATTTTGGACAATTTGGTATATTCGGAACTTTGTTATTCGGTTTTTTAATTTTAAATATATACAAAATTTCAATTGAAGAAATTGACAATCCTTTACCAATCAAAATAATGTGGTTATATATTTTGGTAGCATTGACTACTGAATCTATCTTAATTAATTCTGGAATAGAACTAGTCTTCATGCTTCTTATAATATGCGGATTAAATAAAAAAGAGAGGATTTAAGAAATGAAGAAAGTATTGATTATTAGTGAACAATATTCATCTAATTTTGGCGATGGAATAATATATGATATAGTATATAAATTATTAGATAGAAAATGTATTATTGATTCTCTCGATTTATCTGCAAGAAAAAAAGTAAATAATTTAGAAACAGCTTATTTAACAAAAAATAATTTTAAAAAAAATAATTTTAAAAATTGGATTAAATCTTTAACAAAAAAATTAGGATTATTTATTTATGGTAAAAATCTAAAAAAAATAATCGATTTATATAAAGATGAATTAGAAAAAAAAGTTGAATCGTTTAATCCAGATTTTGTATTATTTGCTGGCGGACAATTATTTATGGATAGTTTTTTTGAGCAAATTATATATACAATAAGCATATGCGATAGAAAAAATATAAAAGTCATTTTTAATGCATGTGGCTGTGGAAAAATTAATAGTTTTTATGATAAAAAGATGCTTAGAAAAATTATAAACAGCAAAATGGTTGTATATATATCTGTAAGAGACCATTATAAAGAACTTAAAAAGATAGATAAAAGTGGCAAGGTCTATGAAACTTTTGATACGGCTATACTATATAGTAAATTTTATAACGATCATTTTATAAAAAGAAAAAAATATGGTATTGGAATTATGTTATGCACTAATATTTCATATAAAAAACAAATGTCTTTTTGGAAAGAAGTATTACTTTTTTTTGAAGAACAAAAAATTGACTATGAAATTTTTAATAATGGAAATATTGATGATTATAATTTTGCAAAAAACATTTTGGAAAATTTAAATTTGAATTTGGAAAAGTTAACTAAAAAACCGAATAGCATTATAGAACTAGTCGAATGCATAAATAGTTATGATAAAATAATTTCTATGCGATTACATTCTTTAATATTAGCTTATTCTTATGATATACCTGCCATAGCGGTATCTTGGAATACTAAAGTGGATGAGTTTTATGATAGGCTTTTAAAAAAAGAATTTTGTTTAGACTTTTATTCAAGTATAGATAAAGTCAAAAAAACGATATTAGATTTAAATGAAAATTTTTTGGATATTGAAAGAAAAAAATATATAAATAACAATATATACGAAAATATAAATAAAATAATACAAATCATTAATTGAGGTTTAAAATGAATAAAAATAGTGAGCTGATAAAAAATACTTTTATTATACTATTGGGTAAAATGTGTACACAATTTTTATCTTTTTTTCTTATGCCTCTTTATACTAATATTTTAAGTTCTTCCCAATATGGTACTGTCGACTTAATAATAACGTATATTACACTTTTAGTCCCAATTATCTCTATGCAGTTAGAAATGGGAATTTTTAGAGACATGATAGATGCTAGAAAAAATTCACAAGAAAAAAAGAAAATAATTACATCAGGTTTTTTCGAAATTTTGTTTCAGTTTTTTATATTTTTAATATTTTTCTTTATTATAAGTAGCTTTATAAAAATACCATATAGTAATTATATATTATTGTGCATAATAACAACTCTTTTTTCTAATCTATTTCTTCAAATAGCTAGAGGAGATGGAGATAATATAGGATATTCTATTGCTAGTGTTATTGCTGGGGCTTCTACAATATTTTTTAACATTATATTTTTAATTATATTAAAATACAAAGTAGAGGGTATGTTACTGTCTACTGGACTAAGCAACTTATTAGCAATTGTTTTCTTATTTTTTAGATGCAAACTATACAAGCAGATAGACTTAAAATTTTATGATAAGAAAAAAAACAAGGAACTTATTAAATATTCTTTTCCTCTAGTACCAAATGGTCTTATGTGGTGGATAATAAACGTTTCTGATAGAACAATCATTTCAATTTCTTTAGGAAATGCAGTTAACGGAATTTATGCTGTTTCTAATAAATTTTCTAATATATTGATTCAACTATTTAATGTATTCAATTTATCTTGGACTGAATCTGCTTCATTGCACATAAAAGAAAAAGATAAAGATAAGTTTTTTAGTAATACTTTCAATAACGTTATTAAATTATTTTCTGCCTTATGTGTAATACTTATCGTAATTATGCCAACTATTTTTAATATTCTTGTTGGAAAAGATTATAGTGAATCATATAGATATATACCTTTGTTGTTAGTGGGCATGATGTTTAATATTATTGTTGCATTTATTGGAAGTATTTATGTCTCACTAAAGTTAACTAAAAAGGTAGCAGCTACTTCTTTTTATTCTGGACTCTTAAATATTTCAATAAATCTTCTATTAATAAAATATATTGGAATTTATG
>CANDHX010000050.1 GCA_947384645.1 uncultured Mycoplasmatota bacterium
GACTGCTCTAGTGTATATGTTAGACTTCCTTCCATATAAGTATTTACTAAATCTAGCCAATCTATACTCACAGTTGCATCTAGGTCCCCCGTGTTTTCTAGTGTGAATGTCTTTGTCTTGGTTTCACCTAATATAATTCTCTCATTTATCGTGGGATTACCGTCGGCAAATGTTAGCTTCATAGTTCCAGTATCTATTTGGGCATTTTGTCTATTGTCATTGTTTACATTGATGATAAAATATGCATAAGTACCCATTATACATGCAAATACTATTCCAACTACACATAACGAGAGTACTATGGCTCTCTTAGTTTTAGAGTTTTTCATCTTATCATCCACAACTAAAACCTCTTTCCTATTATGTATTCAATTATACTAGTCTTTAATAAAAGTTTCAATAAAAATGTACTAAAAGAGCATGAAAAAAGAACACCTAAGTGCTCTAAATTTTAATCGTCATCGCCGAAGAAATCGTCGAAAAATTGGTCATCAGTAACTACTTGATTGCTCAATACTACGCTCGAGTTATCGACATTACCTGAAATACCTTCATCAAATTTCAATTCTTCCTGTCTTGGTTTAATTTGAGTTTCTTTTTTTATAGGTGGAACGATATCGAAAAAATCGTTTGCTTTAGTATCATCCATCTCTAACTTGCCGAAATCTATATTCCTCTGATTGTCGATAGAAGGCTTGTTTTTATTGGCATTTGCCTTTCTCTTTTTCTCCTCTTCTTCCCTTTGTTCTCTTTCGAGTTCAGCAATTTGAGCATCGATATTTTTAACTAGTTCATCTATATCGACGGGCTTATCTAAATCGAACGAATCATCACCTTTGAACACATCGCTCATAGGAGCTTTTTTATCAAAAGGAGAACTTTTAAAATCGTTGCTGCCAAATCCTTTTAAATCGTTAAAACCTGGGGTTGCCTTACCCAACCCTTGGTCTTCTTGAGCTTTATTAATAGCTTCCATCGTCTTCTTGCGTTTTTCTTCCTTGACGAATTGTTTCATATCGAACGCTTTTACTGGATATACATCTCTTTCTGGAATAGAGGCATCATCATATGAGTCTCCCCAATCGATATCGTAGCTTCCCTTTAAGACAGTTCTAAATGGTCGCATACGCATTCTAATGACGATTATCTCGTTTCTCTTCATCTTTTGTAAATCGGTTACGGTTACTAAAGGCGTAGAAACTGTTTTATCATCTTTTTTAGATTTGACTTCACCGCATAACTTGCTTATCTCTTCAAGAGCAGATAATTCATTTGTTAATAAGTATACAGTATTTCCACAGTTACTTCTAATCGTCTCAGCATTTTTATCTCCATAAACTTCATCTAACTGAGCGAAGTTCTGAATGATGAATGTAAATCTTATTTTTCTACTACGAGCCGCAGTAACCATCGAAGTCACATCTCTTAACTGAGGCATGTTGGCAAACTCGTCCAATATGAAGTTAGTCCTATATTTTAGCTCACCATTAGGATTCTTGTGAGCTACGTCGATTAAAACTTCATATAACTGCTTGATGAAAATAGTTGCGAGTGAGTGATAAGTCGTCTTCTCATCGTGAACGATTAAGAAAACTGCTGTTTTCTCTTTACCGATATCCTCCATATTGAAGTCGCTATAAGAAAGCATCTCAGAAAGTTCTTCACGAGTACTAAAAGTCCTTATCTTACTTTGAAACACCGATAAAATACTGGATTTAGTATCGCTCGGTGCAGCTATAGTAGCTTTAGCATATTCATAAGCCGAATTGTTCTCGCCCTTTAAAGTAAAGTAATCTTTTGCAAAAGTATTTATGCCGTTTTTCTCTTCTCCAGCTGTAGCCATACTGCTAATAGAAGTGATGTTTACTTCGTTTTCCTTAGCATCTTCGAATAAGCCGAGTGCTAAACCGGAAAAATAATCGGCAGCACTTCTTTCCCAAAATGGGTCATTAGTATTTTTAGGATCTATCAATATGTTTTGACTGATATCCTCTAGTAATTCTTTAGCTTTATCTGTTTTTCCCTGTTTGTACATCCTATAAGGAATGGTTAGAGGGTTCCAAGCATTACCTTCACGAGGATCTCTAAAGTTTATGACGACAAGCTTGTACCCTTTATCTTTAAGCCTATTGGCATGTCTTCTATAGATTTCACCTTTAGGATCTGTTATAACCATCGATTCGCCGTTTTTACATAGACTATATACCTGCGGATCGACAAGAGCAGTCGTTTTACCGCTTCCAGATTGCCCTATTATCA
This sequence comes from uncultured Mycoplasmatota bacterium, assembly GCA_947384645.1. Classification (GTDB taxonomy): domain Bacteria; phylum Bacillota_I; class Bacilli_A; order RF39; family UBA660; genus RUG11867. The sequence goes on from CANDHX010000050.1 coordinate 2,260, forward strand.
AAGAATGGTACTCTCCATCATCTACCCACATATTTTTTCCATCGTTTATCATGACGATTCCACCGGCATCGCTTTCTGGAGCATTAACTTGGACCTTCTTTATTTTAAAAGCACTCTTCATCTCTTTTTCAGTAGTCCACCTGTTATATCCTTTTTCCTCTTTTTCTCCAAAAATGAGACCTAATCCGCCCTTTTCAAAGTTAAAGATAGTCGAAGAAACGCTCATAAAAATGACTACTAAAGAAATGATGAACAAAAAAATCGTAAGACCAAAAGCTTTGCCATTTAGATGAGCAAAAATATTTAGCCCGGCGAGTTCGCCTGAAGAACCAAACGAAATAAAATTGATTGCCAGAATAGCACACCCTATAAAAAGAGCGATGCAAATCAAAACAAACAAAATAAAGTCTTTTTTCTTAACTCTGATTTTTAATTTCATTAGAATCAGTCCCTTTTTCTAAAAAGTATTATAAACTATTTTTTATTAAAATGCTATTCTTATTCGAATGAAACTGTATATTTCATCACAGCTTCTATTTTAAATATGTAGATATTGCCAACTTCATCGCTCATTTGATATATTACTTTGTCATCTTCCTTATTTATATCATAAGTTTTAAGCTTGGGTAAAATAGTAAAATCCTTTGTCAAACTTCCGACTTTTTTCTTAAACTCGTCGATATTCTTATACTTTGTTTTTTCTTTTGAATCCAAATGTATATAAGCATCTTCTATATCTTCAAAAAAAGAAGTGGTATATGCACTGAAATAAGTTTTTACCATATCTTCATTGCTCACTTGCGATACTGTGTAATTATTGACCCCCACTTTTTTAACTGGTTTTTTATAATAATCATCTAAAGTATAATTAGGTTCATATTTTGCATCAATCCTAGAACTGATGATAAAATAACCGCCTATGATAAAAATTACGACTATTAAAACGATAGAAACGATATTAATCTTCTTCAATGTCCAAACCTCCAATTCCAGGCTTAACTGCAAAGACGAACTTATCTTCATAAAGGATTATAGTCACATCATAATCGGTATATGCCGGTAACTCATCCAACTTCGATTTTCTTATTTTACCTTTGACGTAATATTCGATTACAGTTTTAGATATTCTTTTTTGATACATCTCACTGCCCTTATAATCGTACAAGAAGTTTTGTCCCAAAATAGGTATAAAATTTTTAACATTAGAAGAGTTTATTCTAAAAGAATTTTTATAGTCTTCCTCTAATAAGAGTAATATGTCGTCTTTATTGTCGCTTTGTACATAATTCAAAAACTTATTAACACAATTGATAACTGTAATATATCTATTATTATCGGTTACTAAAACCGTTTTTTGGCTTAGCTCCTGCTCTTTTTTGGCATCCATATATTTACTTAAAAGGTTCCAACCGATAAAAAACACTAAAACTGTTAAAGCTAAAATTATTTTTAGAATATTTTTATCTTTTTCTTGCATATTTTTCACAAAATTTCTCCCCTATCCAAAAACGTTATTGATAGTTTTAGCCATTTTTGATACTTGCCAAGCTGAATACATATTTTGATCTTCTTCAGTTGTAGGAACACAATTAGCAGTATTTTCTTTTGAACAATAACCATCGGGATGAGAACAAGCTTCTCTTACTCTATCTGGTATTCCGTCTGGATAAATATGTTCTGCATAAGCACATCCGCCAAGTCCCCAGTGAATTCCTGTATACCAGTAAGCTCCGATATAAGAATATTTACTCATCATACTTTCTGCCGAATCATATTTCGAGATATTTTGATGAAAACCGTCTACAGCATCTTTAAAAGTCGCATATTTATAACAAGCTGCAATACCTCCAGTATTAGTGCATCCATATCCAAAATAGTTATGATTTGTTCCAGGACTATATCCTTCGCTAATTATACGGGCGATTATGATTTCTGGGTTCAAATTTCTAGAAGTTGCAGAATCGTATATAGTCTCAGCTCCATTTCGAGTTGTAATTTCAGTCTTAAATTTTCCACAACCATCGCTCTTAGACTTTTCACACACCGGACCGCTATAATATTCGTTAAGTTTAGATACATACTCCTCTTTCGAAAAACGAGAACTGTTGAAGTCGATTGTACTACTAGGTCTAGGTTTCTCTGGATCTATATAATCTAACGGGTCTTTAAGCTCTCCATTTACTTTAATCGTAAAATGCAAATGTGGTCCTGTGGAATTACCGCTGCTTCCTACAAGCCCTATAACTTGTCCACGTTTTACTTGGTCTCCAACTGAGACTTTAATCGTATCTTTATACATATGTGCATATATGTTGATATTACCTTTTATATCCTGTATCTCGACGTGATTACCATAACCTCCACCACAACCGTTTGAATTAAACGATGCACAGGAATTTACAACCCTTGTAACAGTGCCATCTAAAGATGCTATTATGTTTGTTTCGTTAGCTGTACCTTTTAGATCTATACCGCTATGGATATGTTTTTCACCAGTTATTGGATGTATCCTTACGCCAAACATACTATTTATATGGGTAAATTGCGGATCTCCAGAAGCAAATAAAGCACCATTTTCCCCTTCACTCGTATCTAATGACCCTATTGGCCACCAATAAGCACTACCAGAAGTAGCGACATATTTTAACCCATGCTCATCTATATACTCAGCTACTATCATCTTGATATCTTCGACTATGCGTTCTCTTACAATTCTCAATTCTTCTTCTGGCCATGTTTTCAAATCAGTTCCCAAATTTTTACTTTTAGCATAATCGCCAAATTCGCCTTTGAGGTGCTCTTTACTGTCGAAATAATCGGTTTCTATCAAATAGTTATAAAACGCATCATTAGAAGCCTGACTACTCGAACCTTCTTCCAAGTAAACACGTCCATTTTCTGCTCGTTCGCATTCTTCTTTAGCTTCTAAAAAACCTTCTTTTTTTGGCATTACTCCTATTTTATATAAAGACCTTTCCATAAATGTAAATGTAAATGTCGAATTATTTGGTCCATATAAAACGTGGGGATCATCTGTGACGACTTCGTCGTTTACTTTATGACTTCCTTGACAATAAGCAGTGCTTACCTTAAACTGTTTTACTAATTCTTTTAAAGTATCTGATTCCCTTTCATAGATAGTTTTACCGTCGACAACCTTTGCTCCACCATTCTCGAAATCTATCACATCGGTATCGTCAACTGTAAATGCATTGTTCCCTTCTGTAAAGTCGTTGATATCGTAACCGTAAAATACAGTTGTCAATATTATGTGAACTTGTTCATTTGCCAAAGAATACTTACTTTTTAGCTTTTCTAATTTTATGAAAAACTTTTCTTGGGACTCTTTAAGTTTCTTAGAAGCCTCTATTTGCTCTTCTGAACAGTTAGCTTCATCCTCACAAAAATCTTGCCAATATTCTTTATAGTTTTTTGCAACATTACCATCTTTCGATATGCTATCTGAATACTCTAAAAAAATAGAAGGAATAGCACCTGCCAATAGAGCGATTACGATAATCACGCCGAAGACTGCAGCAACTCCTCCTATTATTTTAAGTTTAAGAATAGGAGATAATGAGTTCCATTTAGACTTAAGAAAACTGTCTTTATTGGGATTATTATTAGAATTAAACTCATTATCATCCATAATATTTCACTATCCTTTATCTATAGTCCTCCACCTGTTCCAAAGGAATCGAGTTCATCCTGAGTAAGAACTACATTTATTTGCATTCGTCTAGAACCACATACGAACAAGCCTTGCCCCTGACTAAACCTTTTTATTGCTTCCATTTCATTCTCGTTTAAATCGATAAGCTTAGATAAATCTTCTACTGCTTGTTTTTTAAGTCCCATAGCTAAATAGTAACTAGCATTATCGAATATTGCTTTACCGTGCATAAGTATTTTCTCTGCAGCAAAGTCAGTCGGCTGTTGAGTTATGATGATAGTACCTGTATTATATTTTCTCGAACGCCTTTGAATTTGTGCCAAGAACTCTGCACCTAGTTCGTTTCTGCTTCCTAAAAGTACATGTGCTTCATCGACAGATAAAACAGTATTTATATCTTTATCCAAACACAAACTCCATGCGTACTTCAATATATTAAAGAACAAAGCATTTCTAATAGAAGAGTCGCTGTTCATGAGTTCCCTTATGTTGAATACGATGAAATTGCTCTCCGGTTCTATCGTCGTATGTCCGTTGAAATAATATCGAAGTTCTTTAGTAATAGGCCTTATTTTTAACTCCAATCTTTCCATTATATCTCGTTCTCTCGTATGCTCTGGCATCGATAAAATTCTACCCTTTATAGTGGCATACACATCATCGAACGTAGGATAATCTGCACTTTTAAAGCTTTTAAAATTAGAATTAAAATCTATATTAAAACGTTTATAGGTATCTTGTACGACATCGCTAAACAAAGTTAAAACGTCATCTTCGATATCTGGATATAAGTAAGACATAAAGGCCTTTAAAGTAGATAGAGTTCTTGCTAGGATAGAATAACTCTGTCCCCCAGCATCTCCTTCGTCTTCGTCGACTATTACTTCTAATGGGTTGACCATTCCGAGTTCTCCACCTTTACCTAAATTGATGAAATCTCCATTGAAGTTTTTGCACATCTCCTCTAATTCGCCTTCTGGGTCGATTGCTATTATCTTATATTCATTTCTAAAGTGATTTCTAAGCATCAACTTAGCAGCCGTCGATTTACCAGAACCAGAAGCCCCTAATATAAGCATATTGGCATTATTTCTGTTGTGTTCTTTTTTAATTTGGTACAAAAATTGATTGAATAGTACTACACCACCCGAGAAATCGACTCCCAAAAGTGTACTGAGTCCTGGGTCTTTGATACTGTCAAATACGAATGGATACATAGCAGCAATAGTGTTTGACGGTATCGGAGTACCGATTCTGTCCTCTATATCTTGTTTAGGGAAAATCGGAACCATCGATTTCAACACTTTTTCTTGTTCGAACATCAAGGCGATACCTCTCATATCCATACCTGTCATATAAGTTCTAAGTTCTAACTTTTTATTTTCTAGTTCATCTTCTGTATCCGCTGAAAGCAATACGTGCATTTGAAAATCGAATATTTTAGCACTCGAAGCAGCTAACTGTTGAATAAACACTTCGAGCGATTCGTAATCTTGTCTAATTCTCTCTTGTAAAGTGTGGTCGTTTTCTTTCTGAAATCTATCTTTTAAATCGGCGATTTCTTTGTCAATCATCTTTCTCATCGTTCCAAAATCGATAGGAATGTGTTTGATGACGACCTTAACTCCTGGAATATTTGTGATATTCGCTAGATACCCGTGGTCGATAAACTTTGGATAACTTATGATACTAAGTATCGTACAATATTTCTCACCTAGCCTAAAGGATGTAGGTTTAAATTCTATACCTTTAGGAGCCAACTCGCTTTTTAAACTACTCATGCACTTGTCACCGGTCCAAATCTAGAAGACTCTGCTCCATTGAAGAAATTATCCAAAAGCATTCTCAAGTCGTCATTCGAAACTTGTTTGCTATTTAAAGTACAGTTTGCAAGACCACTTATCAAAGTTTGTAGTCTCTTGTGGATAATTTCTGGTTTCTTTTCTTTAAATAGAATGAAGTATTCTGTATCTACTGCATTCATTTGGGTACTCATGAACTGATTGGCTTTGCTGATATCTTGCATGAGTAACTTTCTTATATGTTGGTTGTTTGTATTGTTGTACTGTACTTGCAAATTTGCTAAATACACATTGATGTCGACTGGTCTACCAGCTGATATTAACCAAAACTCATAATCGATTTGATTATAAAAAGTTCTAAGCGAAAATATTACGTTGTTTTGCACTTCTTGGTCGAGGATAAAGATATTTTTTGGTTCTATCTTTACACCGGTCACCAAATAACCGTTATCTAGCTGTATCATACCATTTGTAATTGCCTTTATAGGCATCCAATCTTCAGCACTTTTATTTGTTACTGCCATCTTTAAAACACCAACCCTTCCATTTATATGTCCTCTGCCTTACGAAATAAAACGTATATATGTTTATTATTAGCTGTAATA
>CANDHX010000051.1 GCA_947384645.1 uncultured Mycoplasmatota bacterium
TATCTGCTAAGTCGTTGAATGTAATTATCAAGTTATAGTAATATTTCTTTCCTACAGGTACAGTGATATCTGGTGCTAGTGTCGTCGTGAAGGCTGTACTCGTCACGGGTACATTCGTCTTTCCTATTACTTCAGTATACCCAGAACCTTCAGTCTCAGATTGTTCTAATGTATATGTTAAACTTCCTTCCATATAGGTATTTACTAAATCGAGCCAATCTATACTTACAGTTGCATCTAAGTCTCCTGTGTTTTCTAGGGTAAACGTCTTTGTCTTGGTTTCTCCTAACATAATTCGTTCATTTATAGTGGGATTACCATCGGCAAATGTTAGCCTCATCGTACCTGTATCTATTTGGGCATTTTGTCTATTGTCGTTGTTTACATTGATGATAAAGTATGCATACGTACCCATAATACATGCAAATACTAGAGTTATTACACAAAGCGTTAGTACTATTGCTCTTTTTGTTTTATTATTTTTCATTTTTTCTTCCATTTTCATTTAACCTTCCGTCATTTAACTTCTCGCTATGGCGGCATTCACATCAAAAGCGAAAGAATACGTAAGACCTTGCTGGTCGTTTCCTGCAAGAGAACTTATCCAAAAAATTACTTCAAAATCAGTTTTACTATCCTTTTTCTGAACTCCATTAGTTAAAAGGAGTGTCCCATCCTGACTTTCTTTTAAATCAGCTAATGTTCCTATATTGCTTTCAAAAGTTTTACCGGATTCGCTATCTTTATAAGAATACTTATACTTAATAAACTTCTTATCGATAAGTCTCACGTCCGGTTCGTTCATCGGAACTAACTTGACAGAATAATGGACGATGTAATCTATGTTTCCAACTTTCTCCGAATCGTTTTCTAATGAAAACTTTTGAGGCTTGTTGTTTAAGCCGACCTTATCTGGCACGCTCATCTGGTCGTACAAACTGACTATCTGATTTTCTACATAATCTATTTTTATCAAATCGCTTTTGCTCTCATTTAAAATGTCTTGCTCTCTTCCCGGATCCCAATTAGTTTGAATAAAAGAATAGGCTTGGAAAACCGTGAATATGATTGTCCCAGACAATGCAAAGCCGAAGAAGAAAAGTACGAGTGCAAGATAGTGGTCGTCGTCTAATAAAGACTTCCACACTTCATCAGTTCTCCTATCTAGTTCCTTTTGAGAATATTCCTCTTTTTCTAACGTTATAAAAGCATGACCTAAGGCCTTATTGATCCGTTTTTTCTTCCGCTTAGCCTTACTATCGTCATCTTCCTCCATATCGATTAAAACTTTCTCAGCAGTATCGATTGCTTCTTGTAACTTTTTAATGTCGGATACCTTTTTCTCATCGGTATTTTTTTCCATCACGACACCTCTATTCTATTGCTTATTTATCTCTACGTTTTAACATCTTTCTAGGCTGGTCTAACTCTAAATCCTCTGACTCTCTATTCAAAGTAGGCATCTTAGTAGTTTCATCGATTAATTCTTCTATTGGAGATAAAACCATATCGCCTATCGACTCTTTTGCTTCGTCATCCTCTTCCATTTTAGGTTTAACGGTAGGAAGTTCGATAGTGCTCTCCTTAATGACACCATCTCTATCGATCTTAGGTAGCTCTACTGTATCGATGTTCTTATCTTCTATGACTCTTTCACGAGGCTTCAAAATTTCCTTATTAGGTTCTTTTAGTTCCTCATCTTTTGCGTCTAAAATCTTCTCGATTTCTTCTTTTTTAGCTTCTTCCTGAGGCTTAACGTTGTCTATCTTTCCCTTTAATACGTATAATTTAAATATTTTAATCATATCGACAATGATGATTATCAATGCTGGTATGAATACGACGAAGAACCAACCCATTTTGGTTGCCAAGAAAAATTGTAATCTACCCAATTGAGGAATTCTTCCTACGACTTTTCCTACTAAGTTCTTCTGTGTTACCACTCCACCGTCGGGATTTCCATTGTTATCCCCCTTTGTAGTAAGCCTATATTCTCCGCTTTCCGTTTTAGAAATCGCTACTACCCTATGGGTTACTGTTAGACCGAATGTTACATCCCAATCGGATATGAACGTTATGACATCGCCTACTTTTATCTTGCTGATATCGGTATCGACTGCCACTATTACATCATAAACACTTACATTCGGTTCCATACTAGGAGATATGATAGTATATAAACCAAAAGGAGCAGTGAACTCGGTGCCATTTCTTTCACACGATTTAGCTTTCATGTTGAAAAAGAACATTACTCCGCCGACTAACAAAAGTGCTATCAATATTATAGTACAGGCTACCGATAAAAATCCCGAAATCAATTTATATAAATATGTTCGCTTAACTTCGTTTTTAATCTTTCCTAGACGAGTTAGCGATTCATTAATCTTACCCTTTTTATTCATACTGTTCACCAATTATAAGTATATATTAAACTCCTTCAAAATACAAGTCATAAGCTGTTAAAAAATTCGTTTCAATAAAAAAGACCGTTATTAACTAGTCTCAAAAGAGAGGATTAAAAATATATTTAATCTCTATATTCCCTATTAAAATGTTTTATAATCTTCTTTGTTTCTATTAATAAAGGGTCTATAAACCGTTCATCCAAATTTAAAGAACTCTTTAAAATCGACAATTCTGTACAACCCAATATGAAAGCTTCTATTTCTTCAAATGGTCTTAAGATATCTTCGAATTCTTCTTTAGATATCATCTCGCCCTTTTTAATTTTATAAATAATATCCATTAAGAACTCTTTGGTATCGTCATCTGGTTCCAAATAATCGACATCGTATTTTTTACACATATTCTGATACAACTTCGACTCTAAAGTTCCCTTAGTAGCCAAAATTAAAGCTTTTTTAATCTCGTTTTCTTTTATATAAAGAACTGTATCTTCTATCAAGTTTAATATGGGTACACTGCTACACTTACATAGTTCATCGTAAAAATAATGAGCTGTATTACACGGAATTATGATTAAACTAGCTCCTAAAGAGAGAGCATTTCTACATCTTTTTTTAATTCTGGCAAAGGACTTTGGTCGCTTTTACCCAATATAAAAGATGTTCTATCTGGGATACTCGCATGGTTAAAAATCACCATATCGATGTGATCTTGGTCGCATTTTACAAGAGTCTTATGAATTATCAAATCGTACAAATGAGAACTTGCCAACGAGCCGAGTCCTCCAACTATTCCTAAAAATTTTTCCATGAGTTTCTCTCCTTTTTAAAAGTTCGAATATATTATAAATCATCTCTATTATTTTAAAAATTAAAAACCGACTTCTCCAATAAAGGTTATAGTCGGTTATTTTTATTAAGATTCTACAACAATCGATTGAATGACTTCTATGTGGGCGACAAAAGATTTACCTCTATTGGCATCTTGATTTTGATTGGTCTCAGCAAATTCTAATTTTATTTTATAGGTATCTGACTGCTTAGATGAAAGATCTTTGTTGCTGATGAGAATTCCTTCCCTTGTGGTCGTTCCATCAGTAAAATCGATTACTCGTTCTTCTAATAAATTGCCTCCACTGGCTTTAATCAACACCTGTTTTTCTCCGCCTTGTAAAGTAAACTCGTTTATGTCGGCAACCACTTTCAAAGTATATCTAACTTTAGCTGAGGCATTTGGATTGGTAACCGTATACTCCGTTTCAACAAAGTCGCCTGGACGAGCTTCCAACAAAGTTAAACTGTTCGTTGATTTAAAAGTTGCACCTTCCAAAGTAGCTGTTCCAAGTACGAGACTTTGGTTTCCTCTAGGCTTATTGATAACCGCAGTAAAATAGGCAAAAGATGCACCTATCAAAGCTAAAAGGAGAGTTAATAATCCGAGTACCATTATTAAGACGTGCTTTTTCTCTTTGCTTTGTTCACTCATTTCCTGAACTTTTTTCTCGATATTCATAATTGTCTTCACCCTTACTATAAAACAATTTTAACAAAGTAACTAAAAAAAAGCAACTTAAAAAAGAGAGTCAAAAACTCACTTTTAATAGATATTTATTTTTTCTTTTCTTTTATTTTCACTGCTGTTCCATAGGCGATAATCTCGGCTGCTCCATTCATGACAGCACTAGAGCCATATCTAATATTTATAATGGCATCAGCACCTAAACTTTCTGCATCGTCGACCATTCTTTTAGTTGCCATTTGTCGAGCGGTAGCAATCATCTCCGTATAACTTCTGATTTCTCCACCGACGATTGTCTTCATTCCAGCCATAAAATCTTTACCTATATTTTTTGACTGTACGACCTGTCCTTTAACTATTCCTAATGCTTCCTCGATTTCATACCCGGGAATATAATCAATATTTACTAGCTTCATCTTCTTCTCCTCCTAAAATTTCTAAAATTCTACTAATTAAATTTCCTATAATACCTATTACAGGTGTAGCTAAAATACCAGCCAAAATAAAATACACGAGCCATGGCATCTTATCTGCTTCGGTAAACTGAAACCAAGATATCGTTGCCAATAAAAATACCAAAAATGCACTGAAAATTATACTTGATAAAATTGCTCCTATAATTTTTTTGCTCTTGCTGGTCTTCACATCTCTCATCGTAAATCCCTCTTTTCCTAAAATGTTTACATTCTGAAAATATTCTGTGATGTCGATATCGTCTAAAGATACTTCATCTTCGATAATCTCTTTACACATGTTCTTTATTTTTTCATACTTTTTTTCTTCTTCATAAATTTTATCGAGTTGCCCATTTAGACATTCCTCTAAACTCAAGTTTCCTCTATCGAGAAGTTTGAGCTCGTTTATAGAAACGCCCAATTCTCTTAAGAACTTTATTTTTTTGAGCTTCACGATATCATCTTCATCATAAATTCTATAATCGTTTTCTCGATTTCTCTTTGGACTCAATAGTCCGTTCGATTCATAATATCTTATGCTCTTTTTTGATAAACCTACAATGTGCTCAACTTCATTAATAAGCACATAACTCTCCTCCTTTCGCTACCTATAATAGACCTTGCCCTAAGGTTAAAGTCAAGAGTTTTTTAAATATTTTTTTTCTTTGACGGTAAAAAGTGGTTTACGAATTGATACTTATCTCGATTTTTGATATAGAGATATCCGAATACGCTAAAAAATGATGCACCTACGAAATTTACGAACAAATCTTTCATCGTATCTATTATGCCGATGTCCAAATATCCATTTTCTATTTTGAATTCTTTGTATTCGCCTTTTTCCTTATAGTGAATAGTCGTATCTTCTATCCCAGTAATTCTATAAGGAATGTTTTCTTTATCGGGATTTAAAAGAACTGAGTTTACTTCGCTAGTAATTCTATCTTTTTGCATATCCGTTTTAAAATAATAATCGGCTCCAAATTCGAAAAATTCCCAAAGTACCCCTATCGTCATCGAAAAACAAAAAGCGACGATTGACAAAAATAGAGGTGACAAATTTATGCTTTCAATGTTGTTATTGAGTAAGTCGAATAGAGCAAATCCGACACCAGCTGCCAAAAATCCGTTTAGTGTATGCAAAAGAGTATCCCAGTAAGGAATTATCCCATAAAAGTTGTTTATCTCACCCAAAATCTCAGCTGAAAATATGAAAAGCATTATTATTATTTCTAAAGTGTTCGGAAGTTCGATTTTAAATTGATGTTCTATAAAGAAAGGCATCAAAAACAGAGTTAGGGACAAAAGACACAAAAACGCATTGTTCATATCTCCTCTTAAAAATTCTAAAATCATACATATTATGACAAGAGCTCTCAAGAAAAAATAGACTGCAATCGATGAACGTCTGCTTTCTTTTCCCACCCTTTTTAATTCTTGTATAAATTTTTTTCTCCTGCTTGCCATAAAAATTACTTCCTTTAGAAGATTATAACATATCGATTAAAAAAAGACACGAGTTTAGTGTCCACTTTTAAAACGTTTATAAAACGAAGATACTTCATCTAGTTCTCTATATATAGGTAAGATGTCTACAAGTTCTTTAAAACTCCCTCCGAACGACAAAAAAGATGTTAAAAGAAGAAAATAAAGAGGAAGCATTTTGAACTCTGGATAAACGATAGCAGTTTTAAAAGAATTGAGGCCTCCTCCTACAAAGATAGTCAAAAACAAAACATTAGACGCTATTTTCAATTTTAATTTTCTGAGTTTAGAGATAAAGTCGCTTTCCGTAAACTTGCAATATGGGTTTGCATTCTCTTGAAGAGCATAAGTTCTTTCCCTCAATTCTTCTTTATCATCATCGTAACTGTCTAAAAATTCGTGAATCTGTTGTTGCAGGGTTCTGAATTCTTCGCTTAAGATTTCACCTTTGTTTATAGTTTTTATGATGCTATCTGCCTTGACTAATAATTCCAAAGCTAAGCCTTTATTATAGCCGGCAAGTGCCGATTGTGAAAGTGTTAGAACTTCTGTATCAGGCATATTTGTAGGATTGAATTTAACCGCTCTTTTAAAGACGCCAGCTGCATTTTTATGAACTTTACAAGCCTCCTCATATATTTGACTAGCATCCAAAGAATATTTTTGTGCAGCATCTACTCTACTTTTATACGAGGCTTCCTCGCTAATTTTGTCGCTTTCTTTTGCTAAATTTTCAAACACTTCTCTAGCCTCGTCGTAACTTTTCAAACAAAAATCTAATAATCTATCGATTAATTTAGAACTGGGATACTTTTCAAAAAGTTCACTTAATCTATCGATTACTTCTTTTCTTTTCTCCCAAAGCTTTAATGACTCCCTCATCTCATCATTGATTTGTTCGGCATGTCCCAATCTTCTTGCATCTTCATAATCTTTTGGCAATAAGTTTATGCTATTATTTAATAGGGAAATTGCCTCTAGTACTTCGTTATACTTTTTGTTTTCTTTGACCCTTTTTAACGTTACAGCTAATCCGCTCAATTTTCCTATAGAGCTTTTCGCCTTTAAGGAAATACTAGTTCTATAATTGCCGTACTCCAAACGGTCGATTTGTCTTTCGTAACAAAAGGACAATAAGCTTTTAATATTATCTAATAAAGACCTAAAATTATCTAATTCATTTTCTACTTCTTGAAATAGAGAATTCTTCTGTCTTTGTCTTTCTATCTTTCGCTTCAATTCACTTTTAGATAAGGGAATATCTTTCATCTCTTCTTCTAAGAATTGAATAGTCTCTTTAAGTAATTCGACATAATCGTTTTGTTCGTATTTAATAGCTTGTTCCAAAAAGTTTTCAAGTGATTTTATAAAATCCGACATCGTGTGTACGACTTCTTTTATATTGCCAAAATATTCGCTCTTATCGAGTTCGTTTAGACATATCGATAACACTTCATTTTTATACTCGATAACTTCTTCCGTTTTAGCTAGTTCCTGTTCGATTAATATTCTTAAATTCATTATGCGATTATACTGGAGTTCATCTTCTGTAAAGAATTCTTCTGGATTATCGCATTCGTTCGGTTCTTCAAAACCGCTTTCTAAAGCTTCGTCGTACTCTTTTCGTTTTTCTTTATCCGATAACACTTCATAAGCTTCGTTTAAAAGTTTAGAGGTTTCTTCATCCTCTTCGCTATTGTGCAAATCGGGGTGGTGCTCCTTCATCTTTTTTCTATATGCCTTCGTTATCTCTTCGCTAGTGGCAGTCCTAGAAACTCCTAATATTTCATAGTAGTTCTCTTCTTTAGCCATTATTTTTTTCCTCCAAGCATGAGTCTTTTTCCACCGTCATCACTTTTGCCGTCAGTTAAGAGTTTTCTATTATCGACAATGGGTTTTGCCCAACCTGGGTCTACTTTGCCATAAAGGCGTATACTTTTAACAGCATTATGAGCTCCTTCAAAATTGGCGAGTAATCCATCCGCTGTAACATCGTATTCCTCGGCCAATAATGGGTCTATAGATAGAGCCTCTGCAATCTCCTTAGCATTTTGTTTAGCTCCTAAAAATATGAAGTGCCAACCCTTTTTCTGAAGCCTTTCGATAAGAGTTCTAGCCTCTTCTAATGAAGAGTCGCTTTCATTATAGATCGGAAGAGCGTCGTGTAGGGAAAGAGTGTAACGGTAGGTGTAGTTGT
>CANDHX010000052.1 GCA_947384645.1 uncultured Mycoplasmatota bacterium
GGAGAAGAAATAGATTTATATGCCATAAATTATTTTGGAAATAGAATAACTTATAGGGAGCTTTTTAGAAAAATAAATCTCGTTTCTAGGGCTTTAAAATATAACGATATTAAAAAGGGTGACGTCGTATCGATTTGTCTTCCAAACGTACCAGAGGCTATCGAGTTATTCTATGCTATTTCAAAAATAGGGGCAGTAGCAGAAATGGTTCACCCTCTATCGAGTGAAAGCGAAGTAGAAAAGTTTTTAAATGATAGTAATTCCAAAATATTATTTTTGTACGATGAAAATTACAAAAAATATCAAAATCTCTTACATAAATTATCGATAAAGGTCGTTTTAGTTGGCGTATCGATATCGATGAACAGGCAAATGAAAGTTATCTATAAAGCAGGTACATTTTTGAAAAATAACCGAAGTGATATAAACTTCTACGAAAATATCGAACCGTGGCATATGTTTATAAATTCGGGATACTTTTATCATAAAAAAATCGAAGAAAGAATAACTTGCAAAAGCCCAGCATTAATTTTACACAGCGGAGGCACGACTGGTACTCCAAAAGAAATCATGATAAGCAATTACAGTTTCAATGCTATGGCGAGACAAGGTGCAGTAAACGTGATTAGAGTGGAACCGAAAGATAAAATTTTAACTGTTTTACCACTTTTTCATGGGTTTGGACTAGCAATATGTGTTCATTGTCCATTGTGTTTGAAAGTCGAGGTCATTTTAGAACCGAAATTCGACATAAAAAGATTTAGTAAAACGATTAAAAAGTTAAAACCTCAAGTATTAGCTGGTGTTCCTACAATGTGGGAAGTTATGATGAACAGTAGTCATTTTAAAAATATCAATTTAGCTAGCTTAAAGTATGTAATAAGTGGAGGCGATTTTTTAAGCGTCGAAGCTGAAAAGAGGATGAATGAATTTTTATCTACTCATAAGGCTTCTATAAAGGTTACGAAGGGATATGGATTAAGCGAAAGTTTGGCTGCTACTATCTATACCTTTGATAAATGTAATCTTCTTGGAGCATTAGGAAAGCCGATGATAGGAAATCGAGTAAAAATAGTGATGCCTTATACGACAATAGAAGTACCAAAAGATAGTGAAGGGGAGATTTGTGTAACAGGTCCAACTCTAATGCTCGGGTACTTAAACGATAGAAAAGAAACCAAAAACGTTTTAAAACTTCATGATGATGGGGTAGTGTGGTTACATACAGGGGATGTAGGAAAAATTTCTAATGGAGACGTCATTTACTTTACAGGGCGTCTTAAGAGAATAATCGTATCATCGGGTTTTAATATATATCCCTCTCAAATAGAAGAAATCATTTTGAGCCACAAAGCAGTTTTAGAATGTGCAGTCATCGGAGTTAAAGACTCGTATAAAGTACAAGTACCAAAAGCGTATGTCGTATTAAAAGAAGGATTTTCGCCGAGCGTCAAGCTGTTGGCCGAACTTAGAATATTGGTTAAAAAGAAGTCGGCTTTGTACGTCGGATTAAAGCAAATCGAATTCATAAAAGAATTACCTAAAACGATATATAACAAAATAGATTTTAAAAAATTAGAAGAAAGGGATGGATGAAATGTCTAAAAAAAGAGTTTTGCCAGAGTGGGGTTATAAAATTTTAAAGCCTTTTTTAGCTCCGCTTTTTAAATTGTACTATAATCCTAAAATAAAGGGCCAAGAGAATATAATAGATGATGTTCCAATCATATTAGCGGGGAACCATATCCATTTAATGGACCAATGTTTAGCTATAATTTCGACAAAGAGAGTAATTCACTATATGGCCAAGAAAGAATATTTCGATGGACCTTTTGCATGGTTTTTTAAGATGACTGGAGTGATATGCGTCGATAGAAAAAGAAGAGATGAAGAAGCAGTATATAAAGCTTTGGGCGTTTTAAGAAATGGGGGAGCTTTAGGAATTTTTCCAGAAGGAACAAGGAATAGAGGATTGAGTATACTTTTACCTTTTAAATATGGAGCTGTATCATTTGCCAAGAAGACGGGAGCTTATATAGTACCTTTTGGAATAACCGGTGACTATGAATTTAGGTCGCATAATTTAGCAATAAATTTTGGTAAGCCATTTAAAGTCGAGAGTGATGAAAGCTTAGAGGAAGCTAACGAACAACTGCGAAGTGAAATTTTGAAATTGATGAAGGAAAATCTAGATGAAGAAGCATTCTAGTTTTTTTGTACAATTTTTGTTAAGTAGAAATATATAGGTTTCTTCTTTATATATTCATGATATAATGGTTCTAGATTGAAGGAAAGTTTTTATGGAAAAATCAAAAAAATACATTTATATTATATTGGCATTAATCCTAGTGGGTGTTTTAGCAAGTTCGGCAACTTTTGCTTTGATGAAACATAATGACACTTTAGAAAAAGAAAGCGATAAGCCAACTGGGGACGAGCAAACTAGTAAGAAAGATGGAGTAAGGTTTTTAAAGGCTTCTCTTTTAAACGATGAGATAATATAGGAGTTTGAAGTTACATTAAATGGTAAAACTAAAAATCTCAATATCGAATTTAATTATTTTGTCGACACTTCTTTTACTGTTTCTACACACATCATAAAAGGAAGTTATAAAGACTATAATTATTTTCTGTCTTTTATAAAAAACGATGAGAATAATTGTTCCGATAATACTGATGATTGCAAGGTAACTCATGCGTATAATAAAAAAGATTTATTTAATATCGATGAAATTAAAAAATTGCTAAACGAAGATAACTTTAAAATAATAAAAGGAACTGATAATAAAAACTACATTATTATTGTACATGACAATTATAATAATGCGTTTGTAAGTGGTACATCAAATGAAATGTTAGTATTAAACGACGAACTCGAATTAGTAAGCAAAGAGTTTATGATAGAATCTCTAAGTCCCGATTATGCAACTCATAATGGCTTTATATTAGATGACTATATAGGAAACATACCTTGTAAAGTAGAAGGAAAAGAGTTTTATAAAAACAATAAGTATGTAAAAATCGAGAACAATGAAATCCATTTTTTGTTTCCTAAAATGGATAATAATAGTTCATTACCAGAATATTTAGAAGAAAGAGTATATACTATAAATAACAATAAATTAGAATATAAAGTGATAAATACTTATAAAGTAGTCGATGTGTGTCAGCAATTATAGTGGTGCAAGTTTGTAAGAGGTTTTAAACATTGAGAAGATGTGAATAGATGAGGATAAGAACTCATCTTTTATATTGTAAACCAAAAGTTAAAAATGTAATTGAAAACTTGCGAT
Source organism: uncultured Mycoplasmatota bacterium (assembly GCA_947384645.1). Classification (GTDB taxonomy): domain Bacteria; phylum Bacillota_I; class Bacilli_A; order RF39; family UBA660; genus RUG11867. The sequence continues at coordinate 3,294 of CANDHX010000052.1, forward strand.
AGGTATTTGGATGAGGTAGAATGAAATTGTAGAGGATGGAAATTATGGAGTTGATTTTAAAATTTGAATTAGATGTTATTACATATGAATTGTATAGAAATGAAGATGAGTTTAAGTATTCAAAATTAGTTGACGGTGTTCATGACTTCAACATATCAAAATAAGAAAGAGCAATTATAAAAGAAATTTTTGATGAAGTTATTCCTTCAAGTGAATTATTTTTGTTAGGATAATTAGTATACAATAATAAAAATTTTATGCATTTTTTGGATAAAAAAGCTTCTATGAATATTTTTTATCAAATCGAAGGGAAAGAATTAGTTGTGCCTTCTAAAGAAGATTTGAGATATTTAAACTGTATTTTTAATAATCAAGAGGAGACTTTATATAATAATAGTAGTAATATAAAAGAAGAAACCAATCAATTTTTTAAAAGAATAATAAAAAAGGGCAGTAAAACAGTAGTCGTATTAGTCACATCCCTTGCACTTTTTGTAACACCTGTTTTAGCTAAGGGTACAATAAATGATGGCATTACTTTAATCGATGCAAGCAATAGTGTTATATTATATGAACAAGCAATCCCTAGTAAAGGAATGGATGCACAAGAGATTGAGAGTTTAATTAAAAATAATAGCAATCTATCTAATGAAGAAAAAGAATTAGCTTTATCCTGTCCCGAATTTTTTGCTGAGAACAGTAAATATTTTGATAAAAACTTGATAGCAAATAGACTTTCCAATTTAGAAACTTTTTACATTAAAACAAAAAACGGTAATGTTGGTGGAACTTATACATCTCTAGAAAATACTTCCATATCAGAAATACGCATTTATAATTGTCAAAGCTTTGAAGAAACGCAACAATGCACATGGACTCATGAGTTTTGCCATGCCTTCCAAGATTTTGACTACAATATGAGAGCTTTTAGTGAAGTTTTGAATACCACCATTAATAATGAATACTTTGGTGTAGGAGAAACAGATGGTTTATACGATAGTGCATATGTGCATGTACGTGATTATGTATATGCTATCTTAGAACTAATAGGAGACGCAGATTTTGTAAGGGAAATGTATATAAAAGGTGGCAGAGAAAAAGTAGCACATAGACTTGTAAACATTATACCTGACTTAAAAATGGCATATCAAACCTTGGGATATTTAGATATACTAGATAATGAATTCATATATCCAAGTGAAAATAAGGATGTAGGAAAATATGTTCAAAATATTGAAAGGAAACTGAAAAATAATTTAAAAAAATATTACGATGCGAAGACAAAAAAGCCTTTAGAGGATAGTCTTCTTATGCTATATTATTTAGATAAAGAAAGATTTGCAGAGATTGTAAAGAAAGAGTGTGAACTAACACACGATATAACTAGTATGTCAATCAGGAAAAGTAAAAAGTATCTTAGAGTCGATGCGGAAGAAAAAAACTATTTGAACGTAGTCATTACACAAGAATATACTGATGGATATCGCTATCTTACAGAAGAAGAAATATTGCGTGGTGAGTGCGGATTAGGCTATAGTTCTAAAGAAGAAATAGATTTGCCTAAGATGTCAGATGGCACATATAAGGTGCCGCTTAAACATTTCGATGCGTTTGAAATAGCTTTAGATACTGCTCCAGAGATAATAATCGAAGAAGGGGCTTATAAATTTTCGTTGTAAAAAGATGGTAAAAATATATGAAAAAACAAGGAATTTATATAATAGCAACAATTTTTATTGCTTTATTAACTGGAAATACTTATAAGGTTACGGGAGTTGCCTTTGGACAGGCATAAAATAATTATATATATAGTTTTAAGAATTTATGAATTAGTTTTAGGCAAATCTTAATTGCCTTTTTTATTTTTAGAGAAAAATTTTAATATCGTAATTTGATAATAATTTATTAAATCTTTTAAATTCTTTTTCTTCTTTATTTAGTTATTTCTTTTAAATGTGCTTTATTATAAGTAAAACTTATGGTATAATTTTGATATGGTGAGATTTATGAAAAGGTTCATTCTATGCTTAGTAACAGTAATTTTTTGTTCGTTTGCTGGATTATTCACTTACGATATACAAGCTCTTAATATGAGTGATAACGTTTTAGTTATGGACCAATATACCACAGAGTACAATAAACCAGATGATTTCGATACAAATTGTCACGATTTTGCAAAAATATTGAGATTTGGCGGATATTTGATTTTTCTTGTAAAGGTGTTGTTACCAATCGTTTTGATTTTTAAAGCTAGTATCAATTTAGTTTCGGTTGTAACAGCTGGCAAATCTGACGAATTAAAAAAACAGGCTAATAAAGTTATGATTTCGGTTGCTGCTGGCATGGTAATATTTTTTATTCCAACTATCATAAACGTAATTTTCGGTTTTATCGCTGACTATAATGACAATCTAACAGAAGACTCAAAAGTGTGTTCAGCTTGCGTATTTGAACCTTTTAGCGATGAATGCTCAAGTCACATCGATATAGAATAGGGCAGGTGAAGAGTTTATGTTAAACGGATTAATGTTAATTGGAAATAATTGGTTTACCAATGCTTTGAGATATGTAACCTATTTCATTGATAAAGGAATATACGCTTTAGCAGAAGGTGCTTATACAGTTTTTAGATATTTAGCTAATGCAACTATATTGGATGAAACTATCGCTAGAAATCTTACGATGAGAATGTACGCAGTTTTAGGAATTATAATGATTTTTGTTTTGGCGTTTAATCTTTTAAACTATATAGTGGATCCAGACAAAATAACCGATAAAAAGATTGGGGCATCGGCATTTATCAAAGACGTCGTGATAGCTTTAGTTTTAATCGCTGTAACGCCTTTGCTTTTTACTAAACTCTATTCTTTGCAAAGCGCTATTCTTTCTTCTGGAGTTATGGAAAACTTGATTCTTGGAGGAAATTCTGGTAACGAGACAGCAACTTGTGAAGGATATGAAGAAGGAGATTATAATTCTTTAACGGAGTGCTCGATAGATAACGGTGCTAATACGATGATAGCGAGCGTGTACGTAGCGTTTTTATATCCAGAAGACGGGTCTAATTTCACAGCTTTAGATTGTGGAAATCCCGAGAAGGATGACGGTTCGCATAAAGATTACTGCAATGCTTATTCGGAAACTAAAAAGACCGGTTCCATTTCACCTTTTTATGACTTTGTTACAGATGAAAAATATAATTATACACCGTTTTTGACAACTGTTGCAGGAATTGTCTTATTGTTTTTCATGTTATCTTTCTGCTTGAATTTGGCAAAAAGAGTAGGAAAGCTTGCTATAATCCAATTAATGGCACCCGTACCAGTTACTTTAGAATTATTGCCAAATAAGAAAGGCTTAAGAAAAGTATGGGTAGATAATTTAATAAAAGTATACTTGGAAGTATTTTTCTATCTTGCAGTAATGTATTTAATAATATTACTGATTTCGTTTATTCCTAATACAGTTGAAACACTTTTCAAAGAGGTAGGGGGTAACTTAGGAGTTGTTAAACTTATCACGATAGTCATGCTCATATTCGGACTTTTGAAGTTCGGCAAAGAGGCACCTCAACTCATCTTCGATTTAATCGGTATAAAAAGTACTGGAATTATCAAAGAGGCTGCTCAAAGAGCTCTTGCTATGGGAGGAGTGGCTGCTAATACTGCTGCTTCAATCGGCACAAATGCGATACAAAACTTTGCAAATACGCAACAAAGGGAAGACGAAAATCCTTTTGGATATTATGCTCGTAAATTCGGTAGTACTTTTGCTGGAGCAACTTCCGCTGGTGCAAGAAACTTATGGGCTGGTAGAAATGCTCATAATTGGAAAGATGCAGTTAACAATAGAAAAACTGTCAATAGCCAAGTACAACAAAAACGTCGTAATAGAAACGCTTACTCCGATAGCCATAACAATAACATTTGGGATATAACTAAAGGACATGTAGCAGATTTCGGCGCAGATGTACACGATACAGTTAGTTCATTCATTAAGGGTGGATATGATTCATCTAGTGCAGAATTATCACTTTTAGATAGATTGGCTCAAGCAACAGGAGGAGCAAAAATCGACAAGAGCAAAGATGATACATTTAAAAAATTCAATACTGAATTTGAAGATTTGAAATATGCTCAAAAGGATGAATTTACTGCAAGTTATAATGAATGGAAAGCAGGTGCGCCTGCAACTAATAATACAGAAGCTGATTATTTCGATTACTTATCTAGTAGAGGTGGTTTAGTTACCGATTCGAGAGGAGCTCACGATTATAGTGCATTAACTGATGCTTATAAGATGAAATCTAGCAAAGAAGCTGATATGGTTAAAAAGAACGACGGTAAGCTTAGAGTGGCTGCTGCTGAAGCTAGTGCTTTATTAGATGCTAATCCACAGCTACGTGATTTAACTGCTAAAGTCAAAATAAATGGAGCAACAAGTGAGATGTCTTTAGCTGATGCCTTAAGTCGTGTTGCTAATCAAGATGGTAGTCTTAAAACAGGTATGGAGTGGCAAGATTTACAAAATGTCATGGATGCTTATAATAGCGCAATCGGTAAGAGGAAAAGCGAAGTCAATGCTCGTGCTGCTGCTGATAAAATTCGTGAAGAACAAAGAAAGAATAGACAAGGCAATAGCGGTGGATCTAGTGGTTCAAAATAAGAAAAGAGGAATAAAAAATGAGAGGCAGATATTTAATTCCGGCGAACTCCAAAAAGTCGGAGATGATACTAGGTAT
>CANDHX010000053.1 GCA_947384645.1 uncultured Mycoplasmatota bacterium
CCGAGATTCCGGATTGTGACTGGAGTTCAGACGTGTGCTCTTCCGATCTTCGATTCTAATCTCTTCATCGCTGTTTCAGTCAATATTTTAGTCTTATCATACATCAAATAAGCATAAGCTATTTTATCGCTTCTTCCTACACGCCCTCTTATTTGATATAGTTGGCTTAACCCAAATAATTGGGCATCTAAAATAATGATAGTATTCACGTTTGGTATATCTATTCCAGTTTCGATAATCGTCGTACATATCAAAATGTCATATTCTTTTTCAATAAATTTTTCCATAATCGAATTTAGCTGCTCGCTGGACATTTGTCCATGACCTGTAATGACGCTTGCTTCTGGAACCAATTTAGAAACTGTGTTTTTAACTTTTTCTAAAGCTTCGATGTTATTTATAAGAATGAAAATTTGTCCTTTTCTCGTAAGTTCTTTATAGATTGCGTCTTTTATTATGAGTTCATTTTCTTCGATGACGTATGTCTGGATTGGGTATCTATTTATAGGTGGCGTATCGAGTACGGATAGACTTCTAAGTCCACTCATGGCGAGTTTTAGGGTTCTCGGTATCGGAGTGGCAGAAAGTGTAAGCACGTTTACGTCATTTTTAAGTTTTTTAATTTTTTCTTTGTGGGTAACCCCAAATCGCTGTTCTTCATCTATAACTAGAAGCCCTAGTTGTTTATATTTTATGTTGTCATTTAGTAATTTGTGGGTACCGATTACGATATCGATTTTTCCAGCTTCTAAGTCTTTCATAATGACATTAATCTTTTTTTGAGTTACATATCTATTGACTAACTCAATGCGGATTGGATAGTCTTTAAATCTTTCTAAAGCATTGTTATATTGTTGTTTTGATAATATAGTCGTCGGGCATAAATAGGCAACTTGAAAACCATTTATTACAGTTTTAAACATCGCTCTAAAAGCGACTTCTGTTTTACCGTATCCGACGTCTCCACAAAGAAGCCTATCCATAGGAGCTGCGTTTTTTAAATCGATATCTATTTCTTTGATAGTTTTTTCTTGATCTCCCGTTAGAGTAAAAGGAAAAGATAGAGCAAATTTAATTTCTTCTTCAAAGTCTTTATATGCTATGCCTTTTATTTTATTTCGACTTCTGTATAATTCGATTAGCTCTTCCGATATATCTTTTATGCGTGCTCTCGTTTCTCTTTTCTTTTTTGCCCAAGAGATACTATTTAATTTGCTGAGTTTTGGCGTTTGTCCTATTCCATCATTATATTTAAAAAGTTTATCGATGTTTTCAACAGGAACATATACTTTATCTTTTCCTAAATATTCCAATTCGATGTAGTCTTTTGTGAATTCTCCTCTAGTTAGTGTTTTAAGACCTCTATAGATTCCTATTCCGTGAGTCTCGTGGACAATATAGTCTCCCGCATTTAAATCTGTAAAAGTTTTGATTTTTCGTCCTATCTTAATGGTATTTTTATACTTAATTTCTTTTTTTAAAGCATTTTCTATATCATATGGGGATATCACTATAAAATTATTAAATATGAACCCGGCATTGATACTTCTTTCAATTACATTGATTTGTTTATCTAAGATTCTGTCTTCATTAGTAATTTTCGCCTCTTCTAATATATTTAAGATGACATTTTTTTGTTTCTGATTTTCGAGTGCAAAGATTATCGTATTCTTTTTTGTTTCTTTGCGGCAAAAGTTTTGAATTTTAGCGAAGTCTCCATTAAAATTTATGATTTCTTTTGAATTATAAGCTAGCGTTTTTTCTCCTTTATAATAGTTAATTCCTTCTATTTTAAATAATTTGTGAGGATTAAGTTCTTCCAATTCATACATAAATTTTGTCTCTTTATTCAGCTCTTTGTGAACTTTGTATTCAAAAATTTCATTTTGCAGATTTGTATAATTAGTTTTTAGTTGGGTTTCGTCTATCAAGAATACGGTCGGGTTCTTTAAGTAATCTAATAGTGAGTTCGGATTTTCTGTTAAAGTTTCATTGTATCTCTGTATTTCAATTTTTGATATTTCTTCGATACTTCTTTGAGTGTTTTCATCAAATGTTTTTATGGAATCGATTTCTTCGCCAAAAAATTCTATACGTATTGGTAAATCATTTTGTATGGGAAATACATCGATTATAAAACCCCTTACTGCATATTCTCCTGTAGCAGTAACAAGTGAATCTTTACGATATCCCAGTTCTTCTAATCTTTCTAAAATTATTTCCCGGGAAATATTTTTATTCGAAAGTTCTATTAAAAGAGATGACTTTTTTTGTTTATCTGGCAAAAATTTTAGATATCCCATGAGTGACGTTACTATTAAGTGAGGTTTTGATTTTTCATTCGTTATCTTTTCTAGAGTTTCTAATCTTTTTATTTTTAAGTCTGGCGAGACAGCTAAAGCAACAGAAGTAAGGAAGTCGTCCATTGGAAAAAACAGACACTCTTCATCATATGTCTGTAATAATTTAAAGTATGTGTTTGCCTCATAGAGAGTACTCGTCAAGACAATGACGTCGTTTCGATTTTTTTCAAAGTAATTTGCTATATATATCGCTTGTAATTCTTTAGTGAGACCGGATACTTTGTAATTTTCTTTATATTCGAATTTATCAGTAATAAATTTTAACATTTTTTATTCTACGTATTTATAATCTAGAGTGCCTACTATTTCTTCTTTTATAAATGCTTCTACTATTTTTTCTGAATTTGAAATCACTTTATCTAAAGTCTCTTTTTCTCCTGTTGTAAAATTTCCTAAAACGTAGTCTTTGGTATCTCTCGATTTATCATTGGAAATCCCAACTTTATATTGATAAAATTTTTGATTTCCGAGGCAGCTTATTATTGACTTTATACCATTATCTCCGCCACTTGAGCTATCAAATTTTACCCGTACTCTTCCTAAGGGTAAGTCTAAATCATCTCTTATGACGAGAACGTCTTTTTCTTCTATTTTAAAGTAGTCGACAAAAGGTTTTATTACGTTACCCGATAGGTTCATGAAACTTTGGGGTTTTAAAAATATTACTTTTTCTCCAAAAATCTGTTTTTGAAGATATAATCCGTTAAATTTTGTAGAAAATTTTTCTCCTCTGCAAATATTATCGATTATCATGAATCCTACATTGTGCCTAGTATTTTCGTATTCTTTACCAGGATTTCCTAATCCGCAAATCAACTTCATCTTATTCCTCCTTAAAAATATTTTGGTATGTTTTTCTATTCAATATATTAACGATTTCTATTTTGAGGTCATCTTTTTTATAGTTTGAAGCTTCTAATAAAAAAAATTCTGTCGAATTATCGTTTTTGGTCTGTATTAAAACTATTTTTCTAATACCCAATTTGTATTTTTGACAAAGCTCAACTGTTTCTAACATGCGTTCTATGCGGTGTACTAGGTAAAATGCCCCCGTTTCTTTTATATTTCTTTTTGTTATTTTAAATATATCTTCTAAAGTTATAGCTATTTCATGTCTAGCGAGCTTTTTGATACTATTGGTGTTTTTATAAGAATTTTCTATGTTTTTAAAATACGGAGGATTACATATTATGCAATCGTATTTGTCTTGCCCTATAAAATCTTTAGCATCACAATTATAGAGCTTTATGATGTCGTCTAATTCGTTTTCTTTTATACTCTCATTTGCCAGGTTAAAAACTTCTTTTTGAATTTCAATTGCATCTATCGATATCGCATCAAATTTTGACGCCAATATCAAAGGAATTGGTGCATTTCCCGTACATAAATCTAGAATTTTATATCCTTTTTTAATTTTTACAAATTCGGCGAGCAAAATTGAGTCTATGCTGAATTTAAAGTATTCTCTATTTTGATATATTTTTAGACCATAATCGAATAAATCATTTTTCTCTATCATTTAATTGTACCGTTTCATAAGTATTTTCATTTATTTTTACAGCATAGGTCAAATTCAGAATATCTAAGTCAGTCACTACTGCTTCTTTGCCTTTATAAGCAACTTTTTCTCTTAAACTCGGAAGCTTCTTTCTATTTTCTTCGTATAAATCATTTTCGTAAGTAAAACAACATAGTAATCTGCCACAAGCTCCATTTATCTTAGTAGGATTTAATGCAATATTTTGGTTTTTAACCATATTTATATTTACAGAATTGACGGATTGTAAGCATCCATGACAGCAAAGCACTTTACCGCAAAGGCCTATGCCACCTACTAACTTTGCTTTATCTCGAACGCCTATTTGATGTAATTCTATTCTCGTGTGATATTTTGCAGCCAATTCCTTTACAAGGTTTCTAAAATCGACTCTTTCGTCCGATACAAAATTAAAAAATAAGACTTTCCTATCCAAAGAATAGTTTGCATCGAGTAAATTCATATTCATGTTAAGATTTTTAACGAGTTCTTTGGTATACTTTAATACATCTTGTGAATCTTTTACATTTTTTAAATACTTTTTATATTCTTCTTCAGTTGCTTTGCCTAAAATAGTTTTTAAATTTTTGGGGCTAGTTACCTTCTCTATTTCATAGATTTCTCCTAGTTGTAAACCTCTTTCTGTTTCAACTTTTACTTTATCGCCTTTTTGGTATTCTTCCTCGGTTTCAAAATTATATACTTTGCCATCGGATTTGAACTTTACTCTAACTACTAACATTTTTTCACATCCTTAATTCGAAAAAGATTTTTTCTAATAACAAATCGAAGTTCATATTTTGCGATAATTTATTAAAAGTTTCATTCAAGTATTTTGTTTTTTTAATTATTTCTTCAAACTTGTTATTATTTTTAATTAGATTAACTATATTTAAATCCAGTTCATGAATCGATTTCATATTACAGGCTGTATTATAATAATCTTTGAGCAAATTTTCAACTGTTCTTGCGTTTTCTTTTAAGAATTTGTCTTGGCTTTTAATTTTATATAGTTCTCTGTGGTCTTTTTTTTCGATACATGTAATAATTCTATTTACTATGTTTAGTATATCTTCAGTAATAGATTGATTATCTTCTTTTTCATAGATTAGATTTATATTTTCGCATCTACTTTTAATCGTCGGAAGAAGTAAATCGGATTTTTCTGTAATTAAAAAACCTATTACATTCGGATTTGGTTCTTCGATTGTTTTTAGAAGCTTATTTGCTGCTGTTTCGTTCATACTCTCAGCTGGAATTATAATGTAGAAAATATTGTCTGATAATATTGGTTTTATTTTTATTCTCTCTTGTAAGTCGGCAATCTGATTTTTTTTGATATCTTTTTCTTCTTTGCGAATAATTATTAATTCGAGGTATGTCTCTACATCTATTTGATGTCTCGCTATTTCATCTGTTTTAGAAATCTGGTCTTTGATGAGTTCTTTTATATCGTGAAGACTCGCTTCTTGGTCATTTGTTTCCACTAAAAAAATATGGGAATTAATATTCTCATCGAATTCATTTCTCAATTTTTTAAGGTTATTATTCTGTTCCATAGTACCTCTTTAAATCAATAACAGCCCCACTAAGACAAAAAGTCCAGGAAATCCGAGAACAGCAATTGACGATATCGTATACAAGTTTATAGGAATAAACAGCTTTAAACTTTCCATGATAATATTAAAACTATAAAGTATTGCAAAAGCAAAAATTATTCTTTTCGTAATTTTATATATATGTTTCATATCGTTTAATTATATGATATCTTTTTTAAATTATGCTACTTCTTTTCTGTCGTATAGAGCTCTTTCTAATGTTAAAATGTCTAAATAATCGAGTTCTGCTCCCATTGGAATTCCATAGGATAATCTAGTTATTGTAATATTTTCGTTTGATAGGATTTTTTTTAAGTAAAGGGTTGTAGTATCTCCTTCTATTGTAGGTCTTAAAGCTATGATAACTTCTGCCTTTTTTAAATCCTTGCAGCGAGTAATTAACTTTGAAATATTTAAATCATCTGGATTTATACCATCAATCGGGGAGATTAGGCCCCCTAATACGTGATATACTCCATTGAATTTTCCTGTTTTTTCAAACATAAAAATGCTTTTGTAATCCTCGACAACACATATTAATTTTTGATTTCTTGCACTATCTTCACAGATTTTACATATTTTTTGGTCTGTTAAATGCCCACATACATCACAGTTTCTCAAAGTAGTTTCAATTTCATCGATAGAATGTGCAAAATCTTTTAATTCTTCTTTGTCGAGTTTAATCAAAGAAAGAGCATATCTCTCGGCAGTTCTTTCTCCAATTCCTGGAAGCTTCTTGAAATACTCTATTAATCTTTCTAATAGTTCTGGGTAAATGTTCATCAGAACAAGCCGCCTAGTTGTTGACTATATGCACCTAGTTCTCTTTCGATTTCTTTTTCTATCTTTTTTATGGCGTCGTTCATTGCAATCGTTATCATATCACAAAGAACATCTCTATCTTCGTTTAGGTCTCCCGTGTAGGTAATTTCGATTTTTGTGATCGCTTTTTTTCCCGTCATCGTAACTTTTACCCATTCCGACTCTCCAATAAACGATGAGTTATATATTTTCTCCTGTTTTTTAGTAATTTCTCTTTGCATTTTTTGAGCTTGTGCCATTATTCCTTGCATATTCATAATATTTTTCCTCCTAAGATATTTCTATTAATTTTTCTGTGAATATATCGTTGACTTGTTCTTTTATTTTTTTTGAGTCATCTTTAATCACAGGTTCTTCTATATATTCATAAATTTTTTTATTTTTTATATTTTCTTTGTATTTTTCTTTTTCTTTATTCCATTTTAACGTCGAAATAGCGACGACTTTGAGGGCTTTTTTATTCTTTTTGAGCGTCTTTTCCACTTCGTCACATTTGATATTGAACAATTTAGCCAGCGACTCCTCTTCTGCTGTAAATATAGCATTTTTGTTAGAAGCTGCGACCGGTTTATAATCTTTAAGATTTATCGAGGTCAGTGTAGATGAACTAAAGTTTTGCCATAACTCTGTTAATTCCTTTAATAATTCCTTATTTGCTTCGACAAAACAATTATTTATTCTTATATCTATAACATTTGTTGGCTTTTTCTCTTCGTTATTAGGATTTTTTTTCTCTTTTAGTGGAGATTTTTCTTGATTTTGATTGTTTTCATCGTCTTTTCTTTTCGTTATTTTTTGGGGCTCTTTAGCTTTTATAGTTTCATTCGGTATAGTAATTGTCGCCTCCAGAAATGACAACTTTATCATTGTGAAAACGTTTTCATTAATTCTGGCATCGATGTAACATCTATTCAAAGAATTAATTAACATATCTATCATATCAAACTCATATCTTTTTTCTTTTCCGAGCTTGATATCAATTGCTACTTTTTCTATATAATTAATCATTCTTTTTATTAATTTCTGTGCGTTCATTCCGCTACTCTCGTAGTCTTCTAGTTCTAATATGATTTTTTCGATGTCGTTATTAGTAAGATTTTCCAACAATTTTTTAATCGAATTTGAAGATATGATGTTATATTCTTTTAATATGTCCTCTAACACTATTTTTTTATGCGATTTTGCAGTTTGATCTAATATACTTAAAGCATCTCTTAGACAACCTTCACTAAGAGAATAAATCTCTTCTAAGGCGGGCTCTTCGTACTCTATCTTTTCTTTAGCACATATTACCTTTAAATGGTTTATCAATTCTTCTTTTTCTATCTTTTTAAAATCGTACCTTTGGCATCTCGAAAGGATTGTTATAGGTACTTTATATATTTCTGTTGTCGCTAAAATGAATATAGCATGTGAAGGAGGTTCTTCTAAAGTTTTTAGCAAAGCATTAAACGCCCCAGGAGAAAGCATATGAACTTCATCTATTATATATATTTTATATTTACTTTCGGCAGGAGCTAAAGTTATATTGTTTCTCAATTCTCTTATTTCATCGACACCATTATTTGAAGCAGCATCTATTTCAATTATATCTGGAGAAATTAGAAAGTTTTGGCAATTAGTACATTTTCCACAAGCTTCCCCTAAAGAATTATCTAAACAATTTATAGCCTTAGCTAAGACTTTTGCTGTAGAAGTTT
>CANDHX010000054.1 GCA_947384645.1 uncultured Mycoplasmatota bacterium
TTTTAGAATTGATGACTAAACTACATCTAAGTGGATATAGACATCTACCAGACGAAGTTGAACCTCGAGGATTTATTACGATTGATACAAAAGAAATGATTAAATTTTTAGGAGAAAACTATCCAGATATACCACAACTTCCAAAAAGTACAGCTAGAGAAGATACGTTAAAAGTATTTGATGAATTCGTTCATAATGAAGTGCCAAATATATTAAAAAGAAATGTAAAAGAGGGAAGAAAAATCTCATTTCTCGACTTTAAATTAAGAAGAAATGGTAAAAATTATCCCGAAAATATGGCTATATTTGAATATTATAGTAAAACTAATTCATATAAATGTGAAGTTGCTGCAAATTACTTTTTAGAATTGATGACTAAACTACATCTAAGTGGATATAGACATCTACCAGACGAGGATGAATCACAAGGATGTATAATGATTAATACAGAAGAAATGATTAAATTTTTAGAAGAAAACTATCCAGAAATACAATTAGAATTGCCAAATATCGATTGGTACTCCGATTTAACTTTCGAAGTATTCCACCATTTTATTTTCAATGAAGTTCCATTAATTATCGAAAGAAGTAAGAAAAAAGGAAGAGGCAAGTTCAATATCGAACTAACTTTAGAAGAGTGTAATGAAGATTATCCAGAAGAAATGATTATATTCAAATACAAAAGTGCATCGAATAGATACTCAGTTAAAGTCAATAAATACGAGTTTATAGGATATTTAATGCAAATTCCTTACATCCATTTTTTCAAAGACACTCAAGGTTACAAAATATATTATAGAGTTACTGAACTAGAAAATTACCTCTTAGGCGAGCTACAAAGAGAAGAATATTTTACTAAAAATATATAAAATATTATAAAGATAGATGAGTAAAAAAGCTTATTTATCTTTTTTTAATAAATTAAATAAATTATACTAAAAGTTTTCTCTACAAATGACGAATATACTCCGATATCATTTGACACACGAGCCTTTATTTGCTAAAATACATTTGTTTGTAATTATTTTATAAACCGCACTTTGAAGGTCTAAAAAAGTTTACGATATGTAAATACCTTCTAAAGGCGAGTCCTAAAAAAAATTGAATAGGAGGTAAAAATAATGAAAGCTATATTCGAAACAGGTGGAAAACAATACTATGTTACTGAAGGCGATGTCCTATACGTAGAAAAATTGGACGTAGAAGCTGGCAGTGAGCAAGAATTTACCAATGTTTTAATGGTCGACGGAATTGCTGGAACACCATATGTAAAAGGTGCAAAAGTTGTTTGCAAAGTTGAAAAACACGGTAAACAAAAGAAAATAGTTGTTTTCAAATACAATCCTAAGAAAAAATATCGTAAGACACAAGGTCATAGACAACCTTACACAAAATTAGTAGTTAATAAAATCGTAAAGTAGGAATAAAATGATAAAGGTAAGTGTTAAACCTAAATGCATAACAATAGAAGGTCACGCCGACTATGACACGCTTGGCAAAGACATAGTCTGTGCAAGCGTAAGCTCTATAGTGACTACTTCGATCAATGCGATACTCACGTTGAAGGAAGGGACTATTCGATATGAGTCGAAAAAAGGTTTAGTAAAAATAGATATTCTAAAAGACGAAGTAACTACCGATAAACTATTAAAAAACATGGTTAACATGCTTAATGAATTAAAAGATGACTATCCAAAAAATATTAAAATAGAAAGGTAAGTGACACGAAGTGAAAGAACTAATGAAGTTAAATATCCAGTTATTCGCCCACGTCAAAGCTCAAGGTTCTACTCAAAATGGTAGAGATTCTGCTGGTCGTAGACTAGGTGCTAAAAGAGCAGACGGTCAAATGGTCAATGCTGGAAGTATCATATATCGTCAAAGAGGAACGAAGATTTATCCAGGAACGAATGTCGGAATGGGTAAAGACCACACATTATTTGCTAAAGTTAATGGTATTGTCAAATACGAAAGACTAGGCAGAGACAAGAAAAAAGTCAGCGTTTACGAGAAGTAACTTGACAATAAAAAGAAATATTGTATAATAAATATTGTTAAAGAGGAAAGCGATGTATCCACATCCACCCGATTGCCATTTTTGAAGTTATAGGCGATGGGTAATAAGCCTAATAAAAGTCTTATAAAAAGACTTGCATTGTGCTTTTTAAGTGGATACTCATGTATTCACTTTTTATAATGAAATATGGAGGTGTGTATTTATAGCACAGTTGAGAAAAGATGAGCAACCTATAAATGAGAACATTAAGGTGAGTGAGCTCATGGTTATTGGTCCAAATGGAGAACAAATGGGTATTAAAAAAATAGAAGATGCTCTCACACTTGCAAATTATGCAGGACTCGATTTGGTTTTAATGAGTGGTTCGGCGACGCCAGCAGTTGGCAAAATAATGGATTACAACAAATTCCGTTATGAAAAGAAGAAAAAAGTCAAAGAACAACAAAAACGTCAAAGGGAAAATACTAAAGAATTAAAAGAATTCAGACTTACTGTAAAAATCGACATAGGAGATTTTGAAACACGTAAGAAAAATGCCTATGATTATCTAATCAAAGGTCACAAAATAAAGGGTTCTATTAGATTTAAAGGTAGAGAAATGGCCCACACGGAACTAGGAGCAGAAGTTTTAAATAGGTTTGCCGATAGTTTGAGTGACGTAGCCGATATAGAACAAAAACCAGTAATGGAAGGTCGCAACATGTCTATAATACTTGCACCAAAAAAGTAAAGAATTAGGAGGAATTATTATGCCAAAACAAAAGACTCACAAATCTACTAGTAAAGTATTAAATAAAAGAAATAGTGGTAGTATAACTTATAAAAAATCGAATGGAAATCATAAAACAGCGAAAGATTCTAGCAAACAAGTAAGAAAAAGAAGAAAAGCCGGAACTTTAAGTAAAGGTAACACAGCTAGACTCAAGAATGTTATATAAGGGTGGTGTAAAAAATGACAAGAGTTAAAGGTGGTTCTGTTGCTAAAAACAGACGTAGAAAAGTATTAAAACAAGCTAAAGGGTACTTTGGAAGCAAACATAGATTGTTTAAAACTGCTCAAGAACAAGTTTTCCATAGTGGCAAATACGCATATAGGGACCGTAAACAAAACAAACGTAACTTCCGTAAACTATGGATTACCCGTATAAATGCTGGATGCCGTGCTAATGACATAAGCTATTCTAAATTTATGAATGGACTTAGCCTAGCCGGAATCGACATCAATAGAAAAATGCTATCTGAACTAGCAATCGACGATGCGGCAGCTTTTACAGAATTAGTAAATACTGCTAAATCTGCTCTTAAAAACAAGCCTGCCGTTAAAACTTCAAAAGAACCAGCAAAAGAAGTGAAGAAGGAAACTAAAAAAGAAGCTTTAAAAAGCGAACCAAAAAAGGAAGAAGCAAAAGACATCTCTAAGCTTACTGTTGCTGAATTAAAGGAGCTAGCTAAAGCAAAAGGAATAGAAAACTATACTTCTATGAAAAAAGCTGAACTAATCGATGCTTTAAAATAAATCGGGAAATTATCTCGATTTTTTCTTGAAAAAAAAAACGTTATAATTTATAATAACAAATAAGAAAAGAGGAAAATATATGAGTCTTAAATATATAGAAGATATATCATTAAATCTAGATTACTGTGGATTAAGACAGCTTTACGAAAAAAACTATGAAAATGAAAAACTGGAAGTATTGGTTTTATCATATACAAAAAAAGTGAGTTTATTAGATATGGAAAAAGTTGTTGCAGAAGGAGTAAAAGATCCATTTTTATATGGAGTAGTTTTATCAGAAGAGGCGATTGAAAAATTGAGTATTCACTCTTTGACAGTACTTATTTTAAATGGAGCAAAACCACTCGATAAGCTCTTAGAAAAATTATCCAGTTTACAGGCCGATAGTTACTACTTTGAATATTACGATTTGTTATATAGACAATGTTTTATCGATGTTAAAGACTATCAAAAAATCTTTTCTCGTGCCGTACATTCTATTTATAGAACATATGACTCTGATTTGCCTTTATATTTAATAAATATGAAAAAACTTTTTGAGAAAAAAGATTTTACACGATATACAGATTTAGACTTCTCTGATATGGTTTTTCATTTACATGCGTACATCAATGGAAAAAAGACTAATATGTACGATGAAGTGCTAGTATTCCTAGCGATTAATTTGATAAGTCTTGCTCCTTATAGCGATAGACATTTAGAATTAGCACATTTTATGTGCGGAATTTTAAAAACGGCAAAATTAGATTTTTATGAGACCGGATTTAGAAAAATGTTTGAAAGTTTAAATGAAGCTCAAATCATAGATTTACTTTATGAAAGACCAGACCTTTTATATTTAGTTTTAAAAGACCAAACGAGCAGTCAAATCCTCGAAGAGTACGTAAATCAAGATAAGCTTTTCGACATGCTAGCTAAAGATGAAATCGGTCCAGTGATGTTAGCTTTAAGAATTTTTAAGGATATATCCATCCCTAAAATTCGACTTTTAAACATGTGGATTAAAAACGAATTAGAACTTCCTATCGACATATATTTAGAAGCTTTTTTGAAAGATTCCCTATTCGATTTAAACGACAGCAAAAGTGCTAAACCAGACTTTTGCGCCAGAACTCTCGATAAAAAACATATAGAAGCTAAGAAAGATTTGAAGAAAAAATACATAATAAGTCCAATTCCTATGGGTGAAGGTGATTCTAAAAAAGGAGAATAGCTAAAAAAAGAGCTATTCTCTTTTCATTTCAGCTCTTCTTCAATTATTTTTACTAATCGATTACAATATTGCTCCAATAACTTTATATCTTTACCCTCGAGCATTACTCTAATCAGGTTCTCTGTACCGCTAGCTCTAATTAACACTCGTCCTTCATCGCCTAATTTTCCTTCTATTTCTTTTATTTCGAACTGTAATTTTTTATTATCTATAAAAGTTTCTTTTCCTTCCCGGCTCACCGGCACATTCTTTAAAACTTGCGGATAAGTATCCATGCAAGAGGATAGTTCGCTTAAACTCTTCCCAGTTTTAGACATTATTTCCAATACGATTAGAGCAGTAAGCTCACCATCTCCAGTAGAGGCATGGTCCAAGAAAATTATATGGCCACTTTGTTCTCCACCGATAATGTAATTCTTATCTAACATCTCCTCTAGTACATATCTGTCGCCAACCTTAGTTTCTATAAAATCGATGTCTTCTTTTTGACAGAATTTCTTTAAGCCCATATTTGACATCACGGTACCGACCACTGCATTGTTTTTTAACTTTCCTTTTTCTTTTAAATATTTTGCACAAATCGCTAGTATCTTATCGCCGTCCACTAGATTTCCTTGTTCATCTACCATAAGACACCTATCGGCATCCCCATCGAACGCAATACCGCAGTCGTATTTTCCATTTTTAACTTTCTCTTGTAAACCTTCGATATGTGTTGAGCCAGCATCTTTATTTATATTAAATCCATCGGGACTATCGTTTATCATATCATACTTTATACCAAGGCGTTCAAATAACATCCTAGCCGATTTATAAGAAGCTCCATTAGCTGTATCGACCAAAATGTGTATATCGTTAAAATTTCCTTCGGCTTGAGATGCTAAGAAATCTATATAATCATCTAGAGCATCTTCTTCTTTTTTATATATTCCGGGCTCAGCTATATCCTTAGAAATAGAAAAATCGTTTAAAATGATGTCCTCTATTTTTTCGATAGTCTCATCACTTAACTTTTGAGAATTACTTCCAAAAACTTTAATGCCATTATATTCACACGGATTATGAGAAGCAGAAATGACAAACCCGCCACTCACATTGTACTTCTTTATGAGATATGCAACTGCGGGGGTAGGAATTACTCCTACATCGATGACGTCGGCGCCTTCGCCTAAAATACCAGAGATTAATCCATGTTTCAAAACATCTTTGCTGACCCTCGTATCGTAACCTACTATAAAAGTTAACTCGTCACGAAAATCTTTTAAAACTCTAGTCGTTGCTGCACCGATTTTCAAAGCCAAGAACGAATCCAACTCACGAGGAACTATACCTCTAACGCCATCGGTTCCAAACAATTTACCCATTACACATCTTTCCTTTCTACGAGATTAGTAGAATCTTTAAAAATCATATTTGGCGCTACAAATCCTCTAACCATAGATAGAGGATACACCTTTGTATCGTGTCCAATTATCGTACCAGGATTTAAAACACTATTACAACCGATGTCGACATTATCTCCTAAGAAGGCTCCAACTTTTCTTAAATCGGTTGAAAACTTCCTACCTTCGAACAAAATAGAGACGTTCTTTTTGTCGTTTTTCAAGTTGGATATAATAGCGCCAGCTCCCATATGCGAATGATTTCCTAAAATCGAATCTCCCACATAATTGAAATGTGGTACTTGTACGTCGTCATAAAAAATAGAGTTTTTTACTTCGCACGAATTGCCTAAAACGCATCTTTTCCCGATTACAACTGAACCTCTAATAAAGGCACCTGGTCTAATTTCTGCGTCACAATCTATTATAGCGGGTCCTAAAATCGTAGCTAAATCGCTTACTCGAGCAGTCTTGTGGATGTATATGTCATCTCCCTTGTCGATGTAATCTTCGCCTAACTTCTTCCCAATTTTGACTATTTCATCTTTTATATTCGGCAATACTTCATATGGATACACAAAACTTCTTACGAATTCATCCATAATGCTTTCCTTACCGATAAATATTTCTTCCGTTTTCAAAAAAACACATCCTTATCTATAACCATTATAACTTATGAAAAGACTATTTTACAAATTATTCTTTTTTAAAACCTTTTTTATATTAATAAAGTTTAATCCAATCACGAAAATTATATCGAGAATTTCTCCAATAACGAGGCCATATAATCCGATTTTAAAAAGGCTGAATAGAGCAATCGATATGGTTTTGATGATGACCCCGCATGTAGTTGCTCTAAAAGCCAATTTTACCTCACCCATAGCTTGTAAAACACTCGATAAAGGGCCTTCTAAATTATAAAAGATGAATACAATTGCTAATATTCTAATGTAGTCGACACCATTAGAAGTATTGTAGACGAGTTTTAATAAAAATTCGGGAAAAGAGAAGACAAATACATTAGTGATTAAACCTAAAATAAAACATAAAATTATAGATTGTTTTAATCGCTTTCTTATATTCTTTTTATCATGCTTTTCGAAAGACTTGCTTATTTCTGGAACGAGTGCTGTACTAAGAGCCTGAACTATAAAAGAAGGAATTACTAAAAGAGGCAAAACATAGGCATTATATACGCCATATTCTCCTACGATAAAGGAATTCGAATACCCGACTAGTTTTAAAACATAAGTCAAAATTATCGGTTCAAAAAAATAGGCGACGTTTCCTATAATCCTACCTCCAACAGTCGGTAGGGAAAGAGCCATGACTTCTCTAGTAGTATTAAAATCCGGTTTAAAATCTTTCTTCTCGATTTTAAAATTTTTGGGAAGATAACATAGAAAGATGACTATCGAAACAAATTCTGAAATTATACTCAAAAGAATAAAAGCACTGACTCCAATAACAGGACTTTTTCTAACTATCATAGGTAAAAATACGACTATGATGATAAGTCTTACTATTTGTTCGATTATATTAGAAACCGTATGTGGAAGCATTCTTTGCTTGCCGAAAAAATATCCTCTTAAAATACTCGAAATAGATATAAAGGGAAGTATAAAAGCCATAGCCATAATAGGAGCACATGCAAGAGGCTCGTCCAAGAGATATGAAGCGATAAAATCGCTAGAAAATATTATTGTGACCATCATCAAAAGATTTAAAAATAAAATTAGTGGGACTACCGATAAAACTATTTTTTTACCACGCTTCGTGCCTCTTGCCACTAGAGTACTAATAGCCATCGGTAATCCTAATTGGGTTAAAGATATGACAAGGGAATAGGTTGGCATAACTAAACTATAAAGATTTATACCATCGCT
>CANDHX010000055.1 GCA_947384645.1 uncultured Mycoplasmatota bacterium
AGAACATACAAATTTGAATTATATAGAACCACATAGAGTTATTATTAAAGGTATTACTCTTCTAGTTTTTAATTATTCTAAAACTATATATGTTGGAAGTCTAGCAAATTCCCTAGAAATAAAAGATTTAGAAAGTTTTATTAAAACAATAGATTAAATGTATTAAAATCAAATCAACTTCTCTTAAAATGCCTTTAAATAGGCAAAAATTGGTAATTATGTCTTGACTTTAAACTTTAAATATCTATAATAGGTAACCAAGAAACAAGTTTTATGTTTTTGGGGGTTAATATGAAACGAAGTTTGAATTATATTAATACAACTTATTTAGATTTTAAGAGGTGTCAAAGACATAAAAATATTTAATGTGTCTTTGTCGCCTCTTTTTAGGTGATAAAGAAAAAAGGAGGATTAAAAATTATGAATGAAGAAAAGAAAATCGCAGGTCTATGTATTCGTGTCAGTACAGAAGATCAAAAAAGAGAGGGTTTTAGTTTACCAGAACAAGAAAAAAGACTTCGTGCCATGTGTGAATATAAAGGTTATGAAATTTACAAAGTATATGAAGATGCTGAGATAAGTGCTAAAACTGGAAATAAAAGACCAGCATTTGAAGAATTATTACAAGATATAAGAGATAAAAAATGTAATACTATTGTAGTTCTAAAACTTGATAGACTAACAAGAAGTGTTTATGATATGGAACATATTATGAAATTTCTAGATGAAAATAATGCTTATTTAGATTGTGCGAATGATGATATAAACACTACTAATGCTAATGGTAAAATGGTTGCTAGGCTACTTACAACAGTTAGTCAAAATGAAATTGAGAGAACAAGTGAGAGAACTAAAATAGGTTTAGAGGTGCTATAAAAGCTGGACACATTCCTCACAAAAGTCCCTTTGGATATAAGAGAGAGGGAAAAATATTAGTGCCAGATTTAGCAACCAAAGATATTATTGTTAGAGTATTTAATTTATATTATGAGGGAAATTCTTATCAAACAATTGCTAATTTATTTAATAAAGAAGAAATATTAGGTAAAACAAATTGGTATGATTCAGCGATTATGAGAATACTTGAAAATGAAATCTATAAAGGAGATTTTGTTCATGGTAAAAGAACAAAAGAACCAGTTTATTATAGTGATGTAGTTGAACCTATTGTATCAAAAGAATTATGGGAATCATGCCAAGTACAACAAAAGAAAAATTCAAGGAGTTATAAAAGAACTTTAACTTATATCTTCTTACAAAAATTATGTTGTCCTAAATGTAATAGAATTTTAGGTGGTAAAGCAACAACTAAAAAGAATGGAAACTCTTACTATTACTACTATTGTAATGATTGTAAATTAACGATTAAAGAAACTGAAATTGAACACTTTATAGATGATATTAACGAATATGATAGTGTTGTTAATCAAACGCTACTACCTATGATTAAAACAAAAATAGAAAATCCAAAAGAAGAAATCCAAAAAGAAATATCTAATCAAAATCAAAAACTAGAAAGAATTAAAAAAGCGTATGTTAATGGTACATTCACTCTAGTTGAATATGATGAAGAAAGAAAAATTGTAGAAACAACAATTACTGAATTAGAAAATAGATTAAATGAATGTGAAGTATGTGAAGTTTTACAATTTACACCAGATGATATATTAATTAAAAGAGATATAGACTATATCAATAAACTCTTATATCCAAAAGAATATCAAAACACTTTTACATTAAAAGAAATAAGATATGAATAAAATTTTAAATAATAATTTACATTATCAACTTTATTTCAAAATAAAAGAAATGGCAGATATAAAGTCTTTTATCCTAAAAGATGCCTAGGACACCCTTTTGGGCACTTTTCTACCATTTCATAAATATTTACAGTTCATGATTACTCACAAACTTAGATTTCAACTGGTGTCCCGAGAGGGATTCGAACCCTCGACCCTTTGATTAAAAGTCAAATGCTCTACCGACTGAGCTATCGGAACAAATATATGGTTGCCTTGGATGGACTCGAACCATCGGAATGTCAGAGTCAAAGTCTGATGCCTTACCACTTGGCTACAAGGCAATATAAGTGGTGGAGGGACATGGATTTGAACCATGGAACCCTAAGGAACAGATTTACAGTCTGCCGCGTTTGACCACTTCGCTATCCCTCCAACAAATGGTGCCGACAGAGGGAGTCGAACCCCCAACCTACTGATTACAAGTCAGTTGCGCTGCCAGTTACGCTATGTCGGCAAAAAAATGGTGGGCGCTATAGGACTCGAACCTATGACCCTCTGCTTGTAAGGCAGATGCTCTAACCAACTGAGCTAAGCACCCCTAAAAAATAAGGACAAACTAAATATAACATTTATGCCCTATCCTGTCAAGAATTTTTCGTATTTTATTGGACAAAAAGGCGCTTTTTAAGAGTTAATCAATTTTTACATTCTATCTCTTTTAATTTGGTATCTATCCAAATAGGAAGACACTCTTTAAGCTTACTAAAACCATTAGGACTTTCCATCATACGTCCTTTTTTATTTGTAAGACGGTAATTGATAGATTTAATCGATAATTTCATTTGATTTTTTAAAACGTCGACATCCATAACTTTAGCATATATATCTTCGCCGGGAAAAGCAAAATTTCTCACATTAGAAACAAAACTATCCGACATTTCAGAAATGTGTATAAGCCCATTATACCTCTCATCAACCTTTACAAAGATTCCATAATTCTCAATACTTGTTACTGTGACTTTTATTATATCTCCAGTATGATAATCCATAAAACGTTCCATACCTTTCAAGTAAATTAATAAAAGGGCAACCATTTTTGAGAAGAGTTCTCAAAACCGATTTGCCCCTTGCGTGAAGTATTATATCATATGCTATCTAAAATGTAAACTTTAACTCGTTTTTCCTGTAATTCTCTCAATTTCCTCGATTTTATCGGCATCCAAAATAATGAACTTATATTTGATTTCATTAAATTCAAAAGGGAACTTAATCGATGCTAAAAATTTACCTTCTTCGTTGAAAAAGTCGAATATTTTTTCCTGTTCGACTTCCACTTCTTCACTAGAGGGTTTAGAAGAAATTTTAATATCGGATATCAAATCGACTAATCTATCGACTGAACTTTTATCGGTTATCCTCTTACTCACTTGATAATCCTTTTGTATGCTGTCTTTTGGATTAATATTTTCCTTAACTACAACCTCGCTTGCTCCCTTGATATCCTCCTTAATGCCTTTTAAAAACACTTCGTCTGAATTCTTATGCGATACGATAAGTGTAACGACACAGATAAATAAAATTCCTAAAAAGATAAATTTTTTCAACTTCTACTACCTCTTTTCCCTATTTAATTCCACTTGAAGCTATCTAATGTTTCTTGACAAGCCTTACCTAAGGACTCATTACCGCCTTTTTTATAATCTATACAATCAATAAAAGCATATCTATCGTCTTCATAAATATAATAAAACTTTTCTTTGTATTCTTTATAATCGAAAGTATAAAGAGCTACATCAAAATCCTCTTTTTCTTTATAATCCACAACCTTTTTATACTCCTTGTCTCTTTTAAACTCATCTTCCAAAGCTTTCTTGGATTCTTCATAATTTAAATCGTCCTCTTTTAAACCATAGGTGACTCTAATAAATCCTTTTTTACCAGTAGACTCTTCTTTAGGTAACAAATAAAAGGCGTTTTCTTCTTCTATATCTTCTCGTCTTACAAAACCGTTATAAATGTTATATGATATCTCTTCTTTTACTATAGACTCTTTATTTTTTTCTTTAAAAGTTTTATCCTCATTTTCTTTATCACTACTGTTGATTAAAGCAAAAATGCCAGATGAAACCAAGACGATAGCCAAGAAAGTAAAAGCGATGATAAGAGCCTTTCTATTGTTTCCTTGCGGTTTTTCAGATGTTTCTAAGGAATAGTAATACTCTCCCTTTTTCTTTCTAACGATTCTTCTAGTTAAAAGATAGTTTAAAGCTTCTCTATCGTCTTTTAAAATGCTCAATACGTCTTCTAGAGTAATGGTAGTGTCGCTACTTGTAGCATTCCTATCCAAAAAACCTTTTTTAACTTCTTCTAACTTTTCTTTACTAGGCGTATACACCGGACTATTCCAATCGATTTTAGTCTTGCCACTTTTAATATCTCTATTGATAGAACTGATGACACCGCTTATTCCCAAACCTGTAAAGAGTAAAGAAGTAACATAGTCTTGTAAAATGGCTTGTGTAAACTCCTTATTGTCGTATAAAACTTTAAACAAATCTATAGAAAATTTCCCATATTCTTTTATAATCAGCAAATTCGGTATAATTATCAAAGTAGCAATAGTAATTGCAATGAAAGATACTATAACTATGATAATTGGCAACTTCTTATCCACTTTGCCTTTTAATAATTGATAACCTTTTAAAGCCGCTATGGCGACAAGAATCGCTAAAATAGAATAAATCATATTGGCATAAACGTACATCAATATCCAAGGAATAGTACCTAATAAGGCTCCTCCCAACGCCCCTAATATTCCTAATAAATACCCATTATTCTTTTCCTTTTCTTCCATAAATAAACACTCCCTAACGAATTCTATTATATACTTTTCTAAAGACTTTTTGAAGAGAAATTTAAAAAAACGATAGACTTATCTAATCGTTTTCCACTATTTCATAACTATCTAAAAGTTTATTAAAGTCATCGGCACTCATCATTCTATCCTGAGTACTAGTTAAACTTTTCATAAACTTACCATCTCTATAATATAAAAGAGCTGGAACTTCTTGAATCTTATCGTTATCTTCTAGACCGAATTTTTTGTTTAAAGAATCGATATAACCTTCTTCTAGTTTTAATTCGGTAACGTCTAAATAATAGATATTATTTTGAAGCTCGTTATTTACTACAGACTTTTGAAGTGAATCTTCTAATTTCTTGACTTTCTCATCTTTCGTGTAACTTATCAATATAAACCCATCGGTAGGAAGTTCTATAGTTGCATTTTCTATATCTTTATATTGTAAGTTGCCACCCATTCGAATAAAGGAACTTTCTCCGATTTTATTGACTTTGTAGGCTTTATACACTTTACATGCTATTACCGAAATCAACACAATTGCAACCATGAGCAAACAACAGTTGACATACTTTCTCACATTTATTTTAACCTTTTTACCATTGTTTTCCTTATCAGCCACTTTTATTTTCACCTCATTCTCCTAATTAAATTCTATCATACTTCACAGAAGATGTAAATCACTTAAAACTATTCTTTTAGGGTATTTTTTATGACATTTTTTGACAAAAAATTACATTTTATTAATTCTATCCAAATCCGCTCTTCCTTCGATAAATTCATCTCTTACGATTAACTTACCGTGGTCTGTATGTTTATATCTATATTCTTGTTCGAACTCTAAAAGCACTTCTCTAATTCTTCTTAAATTCTCTAACCTTAGCTTCTTTGCAATTTTTTCTTCGTTAATCTCTTTTGTGATGGCATAAAACATGTCTGGTTCAAACTTCTCTATTATGTGTAAATAGTCGTGTGATGTAGGTCTATTTAGCAAAGCTCCATTCCAAAATGACTCTGGCCCTCCAAATTGTTTTGGAACGAGCAAATGATGGAAACTCAACTCATCGATAGATTTTACTTTATATCCCATCATATCGATTCTAAAAATGGGAACTTTATAAACCATTATCATTCTTCTAACTATCTTTTTAATAACCTACCCACCTATAACATTATATCATATCATCGATTGAAAGACGTACCTTTTTTAAAATTTTCTCACAAGAAGAAGGACTCTCATCGTAAAAGTGGATTTGATAATCCCCAACACCTAACTTCAAGTATTCTTCTATTGCATCTATCTTATTTATAGCTTCACTATCTATTAGAAAATTGTATTTACCGCATCTTTTAATATTATAGATATTACTTCTTTCATTAACTAAGGCGCTCCCCTTCCCTGAACATGGGTCGTATTTCATCTTCATGAGTTCTATTTTACCATAAAGTAACACGCTTACTTTCGAAAAATCGACCTTCCCTTTCATATCTTTAAAATTATTTAAATCGATTTCTATAGAAGCAGTAACTAAAGAGACGTTATCGTAATTTAAAAACGAATTTATCGTATGAGAATTTAGAGCGTTCATTATGTAATGAGTTACTCCACCTTTGCCATTTTTATTTAATAAGCCATAATCGCACATCATATATGGACCATTACTGTAAGAACTTTCAAACTCTTTAGAATTGTCAAAAATCGGATATATTTCATTCTTGTATTTACAGATTAGCTCTTTATTTCTAGTAAATATCCTTCGAGTATACTTTTTAGATATCATGTATTGTTCTTCATTTTCTAAAACCACACTGATACTTGGGGCTATATGACATGTTTTTAAAAAAATTTCTGGATAATCAAAAAATTCACATGGCACACATTCGATTCTCTTTCGATTTAACTCTTCTAAAGCTCTCCTTCTTAGTTCATTAAGGCTCTTTAAATTGACAAATAAGTCTTTATCTAACTCCCCATTTATAGAATCGACCTTATAAATTGTATTACCAGTCTTGCTTAACTGCTTTACGACGTCCTCTTTACTAATAGGTCTATTAAAAGCACTAATCGATTCATCGCCACGAACTAAAATTCTATTTTTACCATCTTCTACAATTAGTTCCATGGGTTTACCCAATCTAATATCATATTTCATCGTTATAGGTATTTCTTTTTTAGGTAAATCGTTTATTTTGTCTAAAAGCTTTTTACTTGCGACTTTTCTAACTTCTCCACTACTAACTAAGCCCAAGAAATTGTCGACATAAACCTTATTCAAAGAAAGAGACTCTCTAATCAGCTTATTTCTACTATCGTATAAAAAGTTTACGAGCATTCCTTTATCGTCTTCTCTAAACCTTATAGTATCTCCTTGACTCAAACTCTCATCTAAAGTGATTTCCACCTTATCGTTTAGTACTTTATATGTACCTAAATGAATTCCGATATGATTTGGACTTAACTCATTCCCGATAGAATCGTTTCTTTCACCATTTAGATATCCTTTTGTAAATTCTCTATTAAAAAGAAGAGCCATATTTTTAATTTCCTCATCACCTAAAGGTTCGAAACGTCCTTCATAATAAGAGTCTATTAGTCTTCTATAGACACTCGTTATATAACCTACGTATTCCTTACTCTTCATCCTACCTTCTATCTTTATACAATCTATATTTGCGTTGATTATATCCTTTATATAAGAAGCTGTACACAAATCTTTTAAAGATAGATAATAACTGCTCTTTTTATCTATACTTTCTTTGGTTTTTAATCTATAAGGAAGTCTGCATAAACCAGCACATTCCCCACGATTTCCACTCCTAAATAAAGTTTTACTCGAAAATAGACATTGACCAGAGTACGATACACATAAAGCGCCGTGACAAAAGACCTCTATCTCCGTACTTCGAGAAATATCTTTGATTTCATCTAACGACATTTCCCTATCGACAACCACTCTCTTAACGCCCAACTTGCCTAAAACTTCTATTCCATCTTTTCCACTATTGTGCATCTGAGTACTGGCATGAATTTCTAAATCGGAAACTACTTTACGTATAAGATTTAACATACCGAAGTCTTGTATTAAGACTGCATCTACGCCACTTTTTGCTAAAAATTTTACATATTCTATAAACGTTTCAACCTCATTTTCATAAATAAGCGTGTTAATAGTAACGTAAACCTTTACACCATATAAATGGGCAAAATTAATGGCTTCTACAAGCTCGTCATCGGAAAAATTCTTAGCATACTTCCTCGCTCCAAACCTCACTCCGGCCAAATAGACGGCATCAGCACCATAAATAACTGCATATTTTAACATATCCATATTGAGATCGGAAGAGCACACGTCTGAACTCCAGTCACAATCCGGAATCT
>CANDHX010000056.1 GCA_947384645.1 uncultured Mycoplasmatota bacterium
ACACCTACAGTTACACTCTTTCCCTACACGACGCTCTTCCGATCTATGAACATTCATAGTACTTAATCCGATTGCTCCTGCAATAGCAAAAGCTCCGAAATATTTAAATAAATTTTTCATAATACTTTCCTCTTTCTTTTTTATTTTCTTCCCTTTTAAACAAATTATACATTTCTCTATTTTTATATCACTTCCTATGATTAAATCTAATATAACACTTTTCGACAAAAAAATACAGTATTTTTTATATTATTTACACAAGAAATTGTTATAACTGTTTAAATATGTCTGTCTTTTTAAGCTTTTTATAAGAAATAACCGCTATAGAAAGTCCGATTATAAAAGCTAAACCATATGATATATATCCAGTTTTAGGATTGCTTACTAAAGTACCGGGATTACTAGTCTTAGTATCATCGGGATTGCTCATCAACTCCCCTACACTGACTTTATAAAAATATTGTGTATTTGGATTGAGTCCGGTATCTTTATATGTTCCATTACAAGGCATAGCTTTTAGAAATTCATAAGAACTATCGTTAGAAGCTCTATAAATTTTACAGATGCCGTTTCCATCATAAGATATATCTAAAGTGACAGAATCTTCTGTTACCTCTCTTACATTGACTGTTGGCATACTAGGATTTGAAGGATTTGAAGGATTTGAAGAACCTGAGTTTCCTACGTATTTATCTAAGTTCAAATTATTTAGACTTATTCTAAAAGATTCGAGTATATCACCTTTAAAACCATCACCCTCATAGTATCTAGTCTTTAGTTCAATTCCATTTTCGGCAAAATTTAAATCTTCTTCATCTACATTTATTGTATTTATATCATATCCATTCTTAGTAGCAATTGCCTCTGTAATCATATAAATGCAAAACATATCGGCAAAAGAATATGACCACAAAACATCGTTACTTATTCCAGTACGTGGCACATAATATAAAACGCCACCATCCAATTTAAAATCTATTTTATAATCGTCTTTATTAGCTTTCATTGACAAGATGTTTCCATTAATGGTCATTAAAAGAGCGTCATCTTCTCCGAATAACTCATTATAAACTACACCATTCATTATCAAAGACTTTAAATTTTCCAACTCTTTATTAGTTGTAGGTACATCCGGAATATCAGGAACTATAGGATCTGGTTCTTGAGGCTTATCGTCGTCATCCTTATTTTCTCTATTAGGGTATATCTCTAAATCGATTTGTAAATTGTTTACTATACTGCTGACTTTATTCCCACTCGAATCGAGTAAATCTTTATAAGTAACAGTTATTCCGTCCTTGGCTAAATCGCCTTCGAGAGGAACCGCAACAGTTCCTTCATATCCGTTTAAATCTGCTATTACATCTAGTACTAATTGAATTACATATTCGTCATTAGTTGCGGCAAAACCTATTAAACTCTCAGAAGACGGCGTTAAAGTATATGAAAGAATGTTTCCACTATTAGTAAAAGTAGTACTAAATTTATCTGCACCCATCGACCTATCAAAAGACAAAGAACTTCCAGTATATGAAAAAGTATATAATGAATTTGAAGCAATTCTTTTTTCAATCTCAGCTCCTACTTCACTCATCGTTGCAGCATCAACTTTCGAATATCCTAACGTCAATATACAAGCAATACAAAATAAAAACTTTCTCATAAAAACTACCTCTTCTATTATCTAGTCTCATTTATATGATACCATATTTTCGAGAAATTAAAATAAAAAGTTGATTATTTTATGTAATTATTTACATATTAAAAAAGAAAGTTAATTTGGAATTAAATAAACTTGTCCATAAACTTACCTAGACACACACTCGCCAGTCTAGGTTATACCTCAACTGCTTCCATAAATTTAAAGTAATTAATAACATTATCAATAACTTCTTCTACAGAAATACCTAGCCAATTATTTCTTGCATCTCTTAAACTTTGCTTAAAAATGTTATTATTTAGAGTAATATTAAGA
Organism: uncultured Mycoplasmatota bacterium; assembly: GCA_947384645.1. Classification (GTDB taxonomy): domain Bacteria; phylum Bacillota_I; class Bacilli_A; order RF39; family UBA660; genus RUG11867. The sequence continues at coordinate 1,976 of CANDHX010000056.1, forward strand.
TTATTTATTATGTCATAAGTATTATTTTCTCTCATTGTTGTATCTTGAATTATTAATGTATCTGTTATTTTTAGTAATTCTTCTTTATTTACTTCAGTATTATTTATCAAATAATAAATATCAAATAAATCTTTATATCTTGTTGTTCTGATACCAAATCTTAATAACGATTTTAGTTTCTCACATATGATTTGTTCTTTTGAATTTATGACGAGTGTAGCACTTTCATTAATTGCTTCTAGATTAAAACAATATTCATCTTGTTTAATGTCGAAGTTCTTGTGTACACCTATGTCTAGTTTAGCAGATACACTAAAATCATTTTCATCTCTTAAAATAACATTAACTCTTTTACCATTATAATCTTGATGATGTAATTTTTGTATATCTCCATCTATATAAACTTTAATACCATCATCAACTAAATTTAATGTATCTATAAATGCTTTAATAGATTCATCAGCAAGTGAATATTTTATAAAGTCTAAATCTAGATCTCTTGTTGTTCGTCTTTTATCATTATACAAGCCATACATAACAACTCCACCTTTGATTGTTGCATTCTTATTCATTCTACTTTTAGATATCTTATTTAGAATAATGTCTTGGCATATTTTTGCTGAAGCATTAGCAAGTGTAAAGCCATTATCAAGATATTTTTCTTAATTCTTCTAAATTCATTAAAACACCTCACGCATCAAAGTATCATATAAAGATGCTTCATTTTTATAATAAGATATATATTCCTGTATTTTATAAATATCAAGTTTATCGGCTTTTCTTCTATAATTTGTTATTATTTCTTTATAATAGTCAAATGGTATTATATTTTTCTTTCTAATTAATTCTACTAACATTCTTTCTTCATCATAGATATTAATCTTAATATTTTCAACTTCAATTTGTATTTTACCAAAGTCAAATAAGTCATTTGGGATAAATACTTGTTTAATATTCTTATCATTAATTCTAGTATCTGATCTTTTTGTTGCTAAATAAAAATAATCAGGTATAACATCAGTTAAATCGTAATAGTAATAGGCACTATCAGATGTAAATATTGCATTAGGATATTTTTTAACTATAATTTCTAAGGGATTTACAAATTCTATATCTGAATATAATCCATTTTCTATTTTATAATATTCTTTATTAGTTACTGCTTTTTGTATTTGATAATCTGATTTTAGTTTTTCTTTTAATTCTTTATGAAAATATAACATGACATATCACCTAAAATAATTTTAGACTAATTATTCACAAAAGCCAAATAATTGTGTATAGTTAGTTTATTTTTTGAACCTTATCTGCTCACATTACCAATTTGTTGCAAATTCCCTAAAAAAAGTATTTAATTGCCTATAAAATAACTTTAATATAGAAAAAGTCTATAACAAGAATTAGAAAAGTATCCTTTAGTATTTAAAAAGTTTGAAGAAATGCTTTTGAGTGTGTTTCTAAGTAAGTTTATGGACAAGTCTAATATTTAAATTAACCTTACGATTATATTTTCAACTTACTTTTTAATATCTTTTTTATCTGGTATATTAAACAATCTTCTATACTTATCTTATTACCCCTGTTCATCTAAAATATTCTTTAAAATAAAAAATATATAATTTATAGAATATTTACACAATTTTTTTAAAAAATATGATAATATAATAAAGGAAGTGATTTGTCTATGAAAAAAATTAGATTTGTTATAAACGACAATACTTTGACTATAAGCTATAAAATCGAGAAAAACACATTTAAAGATTTGACAAACACCAATCTTATATCAAAAGACGATTTAGTATTCGACCTAAAATATTTTAAAAATAATATAAAATTAGTAGCAGGATTCTTAAATGTTATGTTAAAAGAAGATTCTGTAACTAGAGCTATTATAGACCACGACGAATTGATAATTCTAGGATTAGATTTATTGGGTTATATGCCGATGGTTAAAGAGCTAGTTATAAAGCCAGACATCCCAATCGACTTCGATACGCATTTGGCTATTTTAAAAAACGACACCTTAAAAGTCATCAATTGTTATACTATACCTACTTATCTACTAGAAAGAATAGACACCACTAAAACTGTTAAGATTGAAACCCGCAACGAAGTGTTTTTTGTAAGTAACTTCCTTAGGGTAAACAATTTAAACAGTTATTCAGACGTCTTTTATAAAAGAAAAATAATAGTAAACTACGAATTCCAAGAGGTCGATTTCAAAGATTTCGAACAGTTCTTGTCGATTAATACTTATCTTAAAACGATTTATTTTGAATACATTAATTTAGACTTAGTTAAAAACGTCGTAAAATATTTGAGGGAAGCCAAAAAGAAAAACGTAACGATAGATATCAAAGGAACTCCTAATAATCTCACATATTTTAATGCCTTAGAAGAATATGTTCGCAAAAGTAAATATATCAAGAAAAACAATATTCGCTTTAAAATAGACTATACGGAAGATTATAAATTGGATAACTTCTTAAAACTTTTGAACTTTGCGAGCTTAAAGTACATTTTTGTAGTCATCATTCTATCCTGCTTTTTAGGCTATGGCATAAATCAATACGATTTATATAAAAGTTCGACCGAAATCGATGCAATCACGGATGATTTGGCAGATTTGCTAGAAGAATTTGAAAACTTCGATACACCTGAACCTGAGCCTGAACCGGAGCCCCCAACTATTACAGAACCGTCAAATCCTACTACACCTACCCAACCTTCAAAGCCTACGTACGTTAGTCCATATTATAAAAATTATGCCAAAGTAATCTCCGTACTAAAAGAACAAAACTCCGATACAGTTGGTTGGGTTACCGTCAACAACACGACTGTTAACTATCCTGTCGTTCAAGCTTTAAATAACAGTTATTATTTGACACACGACTTCAATAAAAACTCCAATTCATTGGGTTGGGTTTTTATGGATTATAGAAATAACCCATATGTACTAGACCAGAACACAGTTATATATGGTCATAACATCGCTAAGGACAAGCTCATGTTCGGCAATCTGAGTGAAACCTTAAACCCGAATTGGTATAAGAAAGAATCGAACCAATACATAACTTTCAATACAGCCTGGCAAGATATGCAATGGAAGATATTTTCAATCTATAAAATAGCTGCCACCAACGATTATCTTTACAACACTTTTGATACCCAAGAAGAATTCTTAGGATTTGTGAACAAAATAAAATCGAGAAGCATTTATGATTTTGGAGTAGAAGTAAAAGAAAACGATAAAATAATAACTCTATCTACTTGCCAAAACAGCGGTAAAAATCGACTAGTAGTCCATGCCGTATTAGTTCAATGATTAAGTTTTGACAAATCTATAAATATAGTCTATAATATCCTCCAAACAAGGGGGATATTATTATGCCTATAAGAAATTATGATAAATTTAGTCACATGGACGTTTTTAAAACCGGTTTAATCGAAGGCTACATAAGAAACAGACAATTTTTAGAAAGACAAGGAATTATGAGCCTGGCCGATTTGTTTCGCAAAGATGACGAGCATTCCATTATCTATTCGGAACAAGGATTAAATATGACGGATAGAGATGTCAAAACTTTAATTACTTTTGCTAGATGTAAATTTTTACAAGAGGATTTAGATTTCGGTATCGATGTTTTTCAAGGACATCATAGAAATTACTGGTTCTATACTGCTGATGAAGTTAAAACTTTAAATACCAAATTGGCAAGAACGGGAAGTTTTCTTGGAAATGATATAAAAAAAGAGTCCATTAAGGATTTCAAATTACAGGGAATCGATATCGAATTGGTATTACTAATCGCTGAACGAATTAACTTTGGTGAAGAGTTTAGTCTAATGGATATCTTCACTTCCCCTACTTTTATTGAAGTAATAAGAAGAGGAAGTTATTCTGAAATTCAAAAAAGACGCATTTTAATCGTCTCAGAATACTTAAGAAAAAAATCTATAGAAAACGAAAGAGCACCTCACTCTACCTCTTTAGAAGACGAGAAAAAAGCATTATTGAAACGACTTGCCGAATTAGAACGTGAAAAAGAAATGATAAACATGCGATTATCAGAAATCGATGCCATGGAAGCAAGAAAGAAAACCATATAAATTTTAAGAAAAGTTGCAAAAAAGCAACTTTTTTCGTGACATTTTGACTATTTTGTGTATAATATATATTCCAAAAAAGGGGAAATTTATATGGAAGAAGAAGAAAAAAATAAAATTTTAAACGACTGTTTATATTTAAAAAGTCTACTAGAGAAAATGCAAAGAGAAATTTTAAATCCAACGGAATATAGAAGTTTGCAGTACTTATTAATCAAATATGAACAGTTAGTTAGAGATATCTATCCTCTATGTGGAATGCCCATGTATGACGATAAAATACTTTTTATCACAGATACCCATATTGGAAATGCTGAAACTATGAACAATGAAATTTTATATGCAGCTTACAATGAAGGCATTAAACAGGGTATTAAAAATGCTATACATTTAGGCGATTTAATAGAAGCCACTCCCGTTGTGCGAGATAAGTCACAAGAGGAAGTCGAAAACGAAATAGATTTAGCTACTTCACTTATGCCGAATGAAATTAAGACCTGGTTATTATTAGGCAATCACGATTACTCAGCTATACGTACATATCCAGTCGTCGATAAATTCTTTACTAATAGCAAATTAGAAATTTTGGGAATGGGAAAATGCATATTGTTTTGGAAAGGTTACAATGTAGGATTAAATCACAAGATAAGTCAATTAAAAAGCCTTGAAAATTTTCATCCAAATAACACAGTCGAATTATCAGGCCATGTGCACACTTACTCTATTGAACCAGATACAAATAACATCTATCTTCCTCCAATATGTAAAAATAGTGACGATGAAACGAGAAAACATCTAAAAAATTTCGGATACACTTTTGCTGAAGGCAGATTCTCATTTGTTATAGGATCTCAATTGGACACAAATAAACTTCTATTTGAAATATATGGAGTCGACCCAGAAACAAATATTTTACAGGACTCCAGTGAAAAAATAGAAATAGATAGACAAACTAAAAGAATGCGTCTTTATAAAAGCTAGCATTCTTTTTTATATATAATATCGTAGTTTGCAGGACCTTCTATACACTTGCCATCTAAGTCAAATCTCGAGCCATGACACATGCAATCCCAAGTCTTCTCTACTTCGTTAAAACAAATTCCACACTTCATATGAGGGCATCTATTTAAAACGGTATGTTCTATCCCCAATTCGTCTTTATATATTGCAACATTTACCCCATCTATAGTAGTGTACTTTACTCTATCACTACAGGATTTACCACCCTTAATATAAGAAATTATACTAGCACTTACATCTACAGGGAACCTTAATATTTTACTTAAATTGATTATTCTTTTAAGAGAAAACAAATCTTCGTATTCATCTCGTTTTCCCAAAACCATATTGGCTATCATTCGCCCAGCTAAAATGCCATTTGTCATACCCCACGTATTATACCCAGTAGCCAAATAAAGCCCCGGTTTTATCGACCCGATAAAAGGCATAAAATCGTTAGTCATTATATCGTTATTGCTCCATATATAATCTAATTCTTCTCTTTTTTTGAGTTCATCAAAATTTTTCTTAATGTCACTTACGTTAGAACTCATAAAAGAATTATACACTATTATCTCATATAGATTTTCCCCGTCTTTATGATATCGCATAGAAATAGTGGGTTTATCTATATTAATTGCACTGAAGTCTAGTATTTTAGATACCTTTTTAGCACCTAGATAAGAAACCTCTATATGCGATTTCAAAGGAAACTCTAAAGGAAATATAAAATATGGATAATGGGTTGCTAGGATAAGTTTTTTAGATTTTATGGTATGCCCGTTTACAATGGCTTCATATCCATTTTGAAGCTTGTCAAAACTCTCCAATTTTGAATGTTCAGATCGGAAGAGCACACGTCTGAACTCCAGTCACAA
>CANDHX010000057.1 GCA_947384645.1 uncultured Mycoplasmatota bacterium
GAATAAGAGTTGTCTCGAGCACCTATAAAGTTGAGCTTCCCAACGGTCGCTTCTTTGCCAAACACATCGCTTAATGCCAAGTTGAAATCTCTACTTTCGCTCAATCCTCCTGAAACAATTATATAACTAATTTCCTTTTTTGTTAAGACATTTATTTGCTTTTTCACTAAATTTAATATTTCTTGTATTCTATAAGAGGCTATCTCACTAACTTCGTATTGGTTTAACCTGATTTCTTTTCCATTTAAATCTATCACCGTGCGATATTCTTTAGGATTGGCAAGTCTCGATGTTGCAAGACATATGTCGTTATATATCGCTTCGGCGTCCCCTTCATCGATTCTATTTACATAGGCGATGTCATTTATGATATTTCTTGCACCCAATGGGATACTCGAAGTATTTTCTATCGTCCCTTTTTCAAATGAAGTTATAGATGTAACTTCATTTCCGATGTTGACTATGACGCCGTTTCCCTCATTTATAGTAGTGTTTTTAAAACTGTAATAATCTCCTAGTGGATTTGGCACGACGTCGATTACTTTTAGACCCGCACTATTCACGACATCCAAAAGATTGCTGACATATTCTTTAGGAAGAGATATGACGATTGCTTTTAATCCTAAGTTTTCACTTACTATGCCAACAGGGCGATTGACTACCTTATCCTCATCTATTGTGAATTCAAATGGAACTACATTTGCTAAAACGTAATCGTTAGGCACTTTCCCGTCCGCACACTTTGCAAGTAAATCGGTAACGTGTTTACTAGTTATAGTATGGGTTTCATTTTTAATCTTAATAGCACTTGCATTTTTAACAATCTTAGCATTCGTAATATTGAGCCCTAAAACACACTTATTGATTTCTACACCTAGAGTACTAGAAGCTTCAGCTAGAGCTTCTTTAATCGAATTTACGACCTCCTCTGGTTCTATAATTTTTCCTCTTTCTATTCCTCTACAAGAAACTTTTGAAGCACTTAAAATGTGAAGACGATTTTCATAAGTCTCGCCCACCACAAGTTTGATACTGTCGCTACCGATATCTATACTAGAGATGATTTTCCTCACATTAAACACTCCATTTTTCTACTCATACCAATTATACTATAAATGTTACTTAAAGTAAAATCTTTTTTCCAATAAAATAAGCCTCTAACAAAAGGCTTATTTTATATAACCATGACCTCCACTAGTTTGGTCATAATGCGATTTAAAACTGTCTGGGACAAATTCCATTGGCATATACTTTCTAATTAAAGCTTCGACCATTTCTTTATATAGAACGACTGCTTTATCGAAGTCACCCTTTTGAATGTAATTTACACATCCTCTTATAAAGACTTTGTAAAGTGCAATGGAAATTGACATCTTATCTTCATCGTGTTCTAGAGCACGTGCAATAATGGGGCCAACTGTATCATAACGCATGAGAATTTCTCTATATTCAGGTAGTACCTGTAAAACGTCATCTCTGAACCACCTTAAAACGTCTAACTCCTCACAATCGTCATCCAATCCTAATATGGTTACTATAGCTGTTGTAATAAAACATCCTACAAGAGTACCTTTTTGATATTCTTCAGCAGCTTTAATTGCATTGGCAGTTTCTGTATCATAGATCCATTTTTTCGAAATAACCGAACATTCTTCGGCTACTTCTGAATTGGCAAACCTTCTCTCATTTTTTTCTTTGCACCAAGCTTGTCCATCGACAATATCGGACAAGTTTAAATGTTCACATTCAGCACATACTTTTGACATAACTATATCTCCCCTTCAAAAAAGTAAAGATACTATACCACATTAAAAACGAGAATGCAATAAAAAAAAGGCAATAACTTACCTTCTCTAGCTCTAACTATTTAACACTCTTAGGGTCAGAAATGTCGATATGAGCTTGGAAATTAACGCCTTGGTTTTTATTTTGTGGAATACCTAATTCAGCAAAGTTAAGGTTCAAAGTATATGTATGAATTTCATTTGGTTCAATTCTTTGGTCATTAACTATTTTGAAATTTTTAGGTGTAGCAATACTATCAGTAAGGTTTCTATAAACTTTATCCGTAGCAGTAGTAATTAATGGATTTTCTGCACTAACAGGGCTTTCCTTACTAGTTACTTTTGAAGCATCACCTAATGTAAATCCAGCAGTTACTGCATCTGTAAATAGTTTAAAGTCAGTTGTTGCTGTTCTATCTGAAGTAACTCCGATAGTCATGAACAATTGGTCCTTTAAAGCTTCTGCATGACTTGGGTCATTGATTTCATTGTTTAGTTTAGGATTAGTTTGGTTGTCAGCTTCAGTCCATAATGCTGTTGAGAAACCATTTGTATCGATGATTAAATCTAAATCGTAAGTTTGAGCAACAGTACTATTTTCTGGGTTTTTAACTATGAAATTACCATTACCTTGCGCACCTGGTTGAGCTTTCAAGATTTCGATTTGTTGTTGAGCTTGATACACTAAACCGACAGGAGCAGCAGTAGTTAAGATAACGCTTTCATTAGATTCATTAGTTATTGTTGCTGAGAAATACGCAAATGTAGCTCCGACTAATGCAACCAACAATGTAGCAACTCCGATTACAGTCAATAGTACAGTATTACCGTTTCCATTATTTTCTTTTTCCATTTTCTATAAATCTCCTTTACTATAAACATTCTAGCAAAAGTATTATAAAAATGCAACACTTAAAATTAAAATTTTTATCAATTTTTCATTATCCTTGTAAACACCTTTTTACTTTTTTGCGATAAAGTAGAAATTTGTGCCTTTTCCTTTCGTACTTTTAACACCATATTTAAAGTTGTGAGCTTCTAATATTTCTCTTACAATCGAAAGACCTAAACCAGTGCCTACCTTATTTCGTTTATGTTTTTTTTCTGTTTTATAGTATCTGTCCCAAACATGTTTAATCGTCTCATCATCTATCCCTTTGCCCGTATCGATGACTTCGACTTGATATCCAGTTTTTATTTTTGTAATGTTTACATATACTGTAGCATCATCTCCCGTATAATTGACGGCATTCCCGATTAAGTTATATATTACTTGGTTTATTTTCTTTTTATCGGCTTTGACGAACGCTTCATTTGGACCTGTAAATATAAAATTGTAATTTTCTGTTAATTCCAAAATTTCGAAATTGTCAATAATTCCTTTAACTTCCTTAATTAAATCGAATTTTTCGATATTCAATTCTTCTGCACTCGCTTCTAGTTTAGATAATTCGATGATATCGCAAACTAACTCATTTAGCCTATCCGTTTCATTTATGATGACTTTTAGATGTGCATTGCGTTTCTCGTCATCTTTATATGTTATATCTCTGACCATTTCGGCATAACTCTTTATCAAAGTGAGAGGCGTTTTTAAATCGTGCCCGACATTTGCCATCAAGTCTCTTCTATAATCGTCTATCTTTACCATTTCATTTTTGGCGTAATTCAAAGTCTCCGATAATTCGTCTATTTCACTAATATTTGACGGCTCGAATACGACGCTAAGGTCACCACTTCCCATTTTTTTTGCTTTCTTTGTGATTTCAAATATGGGTTTTGTAATGGAATGAGATACGAAATAAGCTATTATAATAGATAAAAATATGACTACAATTAGAAGATACACGACTTGTTTCTGTAAAATCCTATTCGTCTCATCCATACTCTCTAATTGACTATTTATGAATATGTAGTCTCCATTATAACGCATACCGAAAAGAAAAGACTTTACATTATATAAAGGGTTGTTGATTTTATAGAAAGCTGTATTATCTTCCCCATTGTACATTTTGTCCATAAGTATCTGTATTTGGGTCTTAGGACTTTTTAGCATACACCCTTTCATGTCTTTATTATATAGAAGAGTTTTTAGCGGTGTGACATACATAATACAAACGTCATTTTCTCCACTTATCTCTTCAAAAAATGTATTTAAGTCATCGACCGTATCTATCTTATTCGCTATTGCTTCGACTTTCTCGACTTTTCTAACTTCATAAAAATAATTTAAGTACAGTTTTTGAAAAAGATATAAAAACAACAATATAAAAATGCTAAAAAGAGTGATTGTAAGGGTTATTCTAAAGCTGAAAGAACGCTTAATCTTTGTATTCAAATTTATAACCTACCCCTCTTAAAGTAGTAATCGAATCTTTATATTTTCCAATTTTGCTTCTAAGAGTTTTTATGTGCGTATCGATAGTTCTATCATCTCCATAAAAATCATAGCCCCAAATACTTGCTAATAGTTGCTCTCTAGTAACTGCAATATTTTTATTTTCTACTAAATATTTTAATAATTCATATTCTTTTAAGGTCAAAACGACTTTTTCGTTATCGATGGACACTTCTCTTGCAGAATTATCTATTACTAAGTCTCCAACGATGGTCTTATCCGAAACTTTATTTACTCTTTTTAAAATTGCCTTAATTCTTGCCATGAGTTCTTTAGGGCTAAATGGTTTTTGAACGTAATCATCTATGCCCAAATCGAATCCTAAAAGTTTATCGTACTCTTCTCCTCTTGCCGATAACATCAACACGGGAGTATTGTTATCTTTATGTATCTCTTTTACAGCTTGATACCCGTCTAACTTAGGCATCATTATATCCATAATTATCAAGTCGTAATTGTTGCACCTACACTTTTCTACAGCTTCTTCCCCATTAGGAGCTTCATCTACAGTATACCCTTCTATAACGGCATATTCTTTGATAACGCTTCTTATCAACTCTTCGTCGTCGACTATTAGTATTTTCATAAATGTACACATCCCTTACGTACTTATAGATTATAGCATATTTGTGAAATTTTAATGAAAAAATCTCAAAAAATAGAACTTATAATTGCTCGATATGTAACTCCACTTTATTTAGTAAAAAATACTTGCAAATTAGCATAAAATATTATATACTCAATTTGTCTTATGTATTAAGACAGTGCCTTATGCCCATGTGGCGGAACAGGTAGACGCACAGGACTTAAAATCCTGCGGGCTTTAAATCCCGTGCCGGTTCAAGTCCGGCCGTGGGCACCATTAATAGTCGAGAAGTAGCACAGCTTGGTAGTGCACCTGGTTTGGGACCAGGGGGTCGCAGGTTCGAATCCTGTCTTCTCGACCACTTGAAAATAAGCCCTTTTAAAGGGATAAAATACGACATTTGGATTAACTCCAAATGTTTTTTTGACTAAGAAGCTACTATGCTATTATATACTCCTGAAAGGAGAACTTATATAATGCTTACGATAGAAGAAAAAGATATATCTAAATATAGTATTGAAGAATTAGAAGAAATAATAAAATTTTGGTGGTTTCATTATGGCAAAATGATGCTTACTTTGAAAGAAATACAGGAGTTTGAACAACTTCTAAAAACTAATTTAGATGACATTTTAACAGTTGCCGTAATAGCCTTAATAAATAATAGAAGTTCAGAAGAATTAGTTAGAGCTATGAGGGAAGATAGAGTTGAAGAATTATTTTTAAGAGCTCGAAAAACTAAGCAATCTTTAGTTACGATGAAAAAATATGCTCCAATTGAAAAAAGGTTTATAAAAATGGTTCTAAGAGATTATCGTAATACGGTTCCTAGTACACCTATAACTGATGAACAAATACAAAGACAACTATCTGATATAATCGGTTCCAACAAAAAATTTAGAATTAAAAAAATAAAGCTTTAAAGTACTCCCTCAAAGGAGTTTTCTTTTTGTGGTATAATGTTTGAAGAGGTGATAACATGAAAATATACACGAGCAGTTTTAAAGATTGTAATAGTCCAAAAGGTATTTCGATAGATAAAAGTATGGGAGCTCCATATGGCTTTAAAGGAACCCATATAGAAGAATTGACTCCCCAACTATCTTGGCAAGAAGATTTAAAGAAAGAAGAATGTACAAACATCATATTCTATATTATATATTACTACGAAACTGTTTTAAAAAATTTTATATTGGGTAACATCTTTAAATATATTAAAGAGGGTGCGGTTTTATTGACATCTAACGATAGTAAAGACTTTTCTCACCGACATATTTTAGCAGTTTTCTTGGAGTTATTATATGGTATTACTGTTAAAGAAATTTCCTATTTAGATGAAAAACTGATAGTTAAGCCTAGAAATCCATATTACCAAATCATAAAAGACACTCTAGAAAAACTTTTAAAAAACGATATAGATATGAATGGTTTTACCTCTATTGCAGCAGCTCATGCCCATAATATTGCCTTAGAATTAAAAGAAAATAGTACTTTAAATAAAAAATACGGCATAACGAAAGATGACTTAGAAAACTTAGCCAATAGCCTAGAGTCAACTAAAAAAATGTAAAAAGGAAATTGATTATAATGAAAGGTAAAAATTTAACTCTCTCATTTGGTAATGAAAAGATATATGAAAATGCCAACTTCGACATAAAATATTCATCAAAAGTCGGTATAGTTGGAGTCAATGGTGCAGGAAAAACGACACTTTTTAATGTTATTCTTAAAAAACAAGCTCTCGACACTGGAGAAATCATCCTTAATGATGAAAAGATTGGTTATCTCCCTCAAGTCATCGATCTCGATAATTTAGAGATGACAGTAATAGATTATATTTATAGTGCAAGACCTATAAAAAAATTAAAGGACGAACTAAATAGTATTTATATGAGCATTCAAAATTCTCATATAGAAGAAGAAAAAAGACTTCTCAAAAAAGCAGCAAAAATACAATCAGAGCTCGATACTTTAAATGAGTACACGGCTTATGATGAACTATTAGAATTACTAATCGAAATGGGTATAGATGAAGATTTATGGGATAGAAAAGTATCTACTTTATCGGGTGGTCAAAAATCGAAAATAGCCTTTGCCCATCTGCTTTTTACAAACGCCGATTTGCTATTATTAGACGAGCCAACCAATCATCTCGATATAGAAACTAAAAATTATGTGACAAATTTTCTTAAAAATTACCGAGGAACTGTCCTAATAATAAGTCACGATATCGATTTTTTAAATGAAATAATAGACAAAATTCTTTTTATAGACAAAGTGACATACAAAATGAAGGTATATGAAGGAAACTATCACGAATTTAAAAAAACTTATGCTAAAGAACAAGCAGAAAAAGCTTCACGCATTAAAGAACAAGAAAGAGCGATTAAAAAACTCGAAGAAATAGTAAAAAGAGCTAACGAAGCGAGCAGAACAAATCATAACTTAAAAAAACTTGGAGCATCTCGAGAGAAAGAACTCAAAAAAAGACTCGAAACTCTAGAAACTCGAGATAAGACTTATAAAAAAGTATCTATAAAAATAGAACCGAATAGACCTATAGGAAAAGTACCTCTAGAAGTTACAGGTCTTTCCTTTAGCTATCCAAATTCACACCTCTTATATCAAAATTTATCTTTTACGCTTTCAAGAAATGAAAAATTCTTAATCGTAGGTGAAAACGGTATAGGTAAGTCGACTCTTCTAAAACTGCTTATGGGTCATCTTACTCCCAAGAGTGGCAATATAGTCTTTAATGCAAAAGCTGACATCGCTTACTATGCTCAAGAGCTCGAAATCTTAGATGAAGAAAAGACTATTTTAGAAAATCTTGCATCTGAAGATTATTCACAACAAGAATTGAGAAATATATTAGGTAACTTTCTTTTTTATAGTAACGAAGTAAATAAACTAGTAAAAATCTTATCTCCTGGTGAAAAAGCGAGAGTGGCTCTTTGTAAAATTCTCCTTAAAAAGGCTAATTTAATCATTTTAGATGAACCTACTAACCATTTTGATCCGAGTACCCAAAACATAATAGGAGAAAATTTTAAAAATTATGAAGGTACACTTATTTTAGTAAGCCACAATCCTTCTTTTGTAAAAGAGATAGGCATCACTAGAATGTTACTTTTACCAGAAGGTAAAATACTTGACTATAGTGAA
>CANDHX010000058.1 GCA_947384645.1 uncultured Mycoplasmatota bacterium
GTAAAGTCTCTATCTTCAATCTTTTCATTTTTATAGAGAAGTTCCAATGCTCTTTTAAGACCGAAATCTGTTTCAAAAGTAAGTATATCCAATCTTTCGCCGTATGTTATGACAGCTCCTGCAAAATGTTTTAACAAATTTAAATCGTGTAGATATCTATCCTTGTAAATCGCATTACAAAAGCTATCTATTAATAATTCTTCTAATAAGACGTCTTTTGTATCGAGAATATATTTTATCTCATCGCAAGAAAATAATGCTCTTATTCTTGTAATTACTTGCAAGTTTTCACATACTTCTTCTAATTCGTAGTCTTCACAATAGTTTTTCTCTAAATAACTCCAAAAAGAGTACCTCTCTTCGAATGATAATCCCTCTGCTTTAACATCAAATCCTAACCAAAAATTTTTCATAATAACGCCGTTTTCCATAACTATATTTGACCTATACTCTTTAAGCTAAAGCATTTAAAACTGTTGCCGAATTCCTTAGAACACAATTCGAACAAAGGAGCATTAGCCTTATATCTTTTTCTAAATATTTCTCTATTTTTAGACGACTTAAAAGCCATTTTTAAAAATATTTCGAGTATTTCTTCTTCATCTGTAGCTTCATCGAATCTTTTAAGTAAAGTATAGACTTCCTTTGAATGCGGTAACATCGCTAATCTTTTAGCCAAGACGATTAAGTTACCAAAAAGGAGCACATTTTCGATTATTATATTTGCTTCGATATCCCCGTTAGGTATCCTAAACTCGATAGTATCCATTTTTGTACCTATGTTTTTGATATTTACTGCATCGCTTTTGTATTCAGAAATTCCTTGTACTATATCGATAAATTCATCGGCACTACTAACAGAATTTATATCTTCAAACGTTTCTACAAAGTCTTTCCCAATTGGAAAGGCATATAAATCGATCAACGTTCTAGGAGAACAACCACACCTATTGCTTATTATAAAAAATATGCGTTCTAACTTAGTATAAAGATAATATAGTAAAAACCATTCATAAAAAGTCTTTAGATAATTAGAAGAAAAGTGTATATGACCTCCACATTGAAAGTTCACTTCAAAGTCGTTTTCTTTGAGAAATTTACACACATCGTATATGCCCTTTAAATGCTCATCGTCGAATTGCAAAATCGGGGATGTGAGTTCGACACCCGAAGAAACACTTCCCTCCTCTTTTATTTCATAACTTCCAAATAGATATCCGCTTTTTCCTAGCAAATTAAGGCTCATTGCACCCGCTGCTTCGATTTCGACACCAAACTTTAAATCGCTTGGTAGAGCATCCTCTTCGCCATAACTTTTGACATAAACTGTGTTATCACTCTTCTTCGTACGTGAAAAAAATATAGCATCATTCTTCAATTTTTCATCTCTAATCGAATTTATAATTTTTTGGATAAATGAAAAATCTAACACTTCTAAATATTTTTTTAAAAAATGTACTTTCAATCTATCATTTGGCAAAATCGAGATTAGTTTTTTTTGCTCCTCTAGAGTTCTATTCCAAAAAAAGTCGGTAATTATTGGGTTACTTTTTAATCTATAGACGAGATGACTATATAAAATTTCATTATCGATTTTTAAGATGATTTTTAAAATCTCTACATCACAAGAAGAATGACAAGCTAATGTGTGCATTTCTCCCTCGCTAAATTTAATCTCTTGCATATATTTTTCCTTTAACTCGAGGCTTTTCATAGCAGATACTATAAAAACTTGTAAATCTCTAGAAAAAGCTTTCTCTAAAAGTGAGACCAGTCTATCGTCGTCAAATCTTTTTAAAACTTCTATTATTCGAGAGTCCAACGATTTTTGATGTTTTATTATTTCTTCTTCTAAGAGATATAAATCGATAATATCTCGAACAGTAGAAAAACCATCTTCCCCGAATAAAACATTTTCTTCACCCATATAGATATCCCCTTTTTTTATAGAAAAGTATTATAAACTAAAAAAAAGCCTTTTGTCAAATAAAAGCTCTTTAATGACCTATGATATCATTGATAATATAACTCGCAATTAATAGTCCACCAGATGACGGTACAAAAGCGCTGCTTCCTAAAGACTCATCTTGAATATTATATGGAGTCTCTGTGCTAGCTAAAACCACTAATTTTTTTGTGTTATAACTTTTTAATTCTTGTCTCATTCTTTTGGCTAGTGGATCATAAGAGGTCTTATCCAAGGTTGTGATTAAAAGTTTTGAAGGATCCATTTTTCTAGCAGTTCCCGTAGAACTTATCAAAAATAAATCGTGTTCCAAAGAATATTTGGCAAGTTCGACTTTTACTTTCACATCATCTATGGCATCGACTATGTAGTCGTAGTCTTCGAGTCTTAAACTCTTTAACATATCAGTTGTCACGAACTCATTTTTTGTTTGAACTTTTACATTTGGATTTATATCTAGAATTCTCCTCTTAAATACATCGACTTTATACTCGCCAATAGTAGAATTTAAAGCGATTATTTGTCTATTGATATTACTCGCATCGACTTTATCCCCATCGATTAAGGTAATATCTTCTATTCCACTTCTAACGAGACCTTCGACGACATATCCGCCTACTCCTCCAACTCCGATAACTAAAACTTTTTTAAACGTTATTTTTTCCAAGTTTTCTTTTCCAATTAAAGAAGATAATCTATCGAACACATTAATCACTCCAAACAAAAAAGTTCAAAAAGCGTGTGATAAAAGCCCGCACTCACGCCAGGTGGGTCATCACATGAAATGCTTTAGGAGCCAAGGACTCGTAAGTCCAAGTATTCGACACCACATTTCAATTAGATCCCCAATAATCACATTAGTCGGTTTTATATAAGCTTCTTGAACAATTAAATTATATCACATAGATTTTAAAAAGTATAGTTAAACTTATCCGCTAGTATTTAAAAGTCATAAATGAATTTTAAAAATATATAATTAATTAGGTGGTTCAAAATGGAAAAATTTAAAAAATATGGCGTATCAACTTTAAAAATATTATTATTATCCATAATTTATTTAATAATACTGTGTATATTACATTATACTGGACTCTTAAAGCTTTCGACTATTTCTAAAATAAACTTCGTGCTAGTTGCTGTTTCTTTCTTAATTGCAGGTATAAAATTGGGAAAAAAAGCTTCTAAGAAGGGTTTCTTAGAAGGGATGAAATTGGGCTTTATTGCCCTATTGATTCTCAATATATTGAATTTAATATTTTTTAGAAATTTCAATCTTTATACGCTAATGTACTATTTACTAATACTGTCTTCATCTATAATAGGGTCGATGATTGGCATCAATCTGCACCATTAAAATCGCATATTTTACTATCGTATTTATAAGTGTATGGTGCAAATATCACATCGGTATCGCCTTCACAAAGAATAACTGAATACTTATCTTTTGTACTATTATCTATTCCTCCGTCATAATAGATTTTATAGCCATCGGTATTTTCGTTAGGTATAGCCATTTCTAATATTTTATCCAAATTTATTCTTTCAACTTCAAAGGCATCTTTTAGAGAATAAGTCTTATCTTTAAAAACGACGTCTATTTTTTCTAAATTATATGTATAGATTACTTTGTTGTCTCTTTCGAACAGCTTTTTTTTACCGCTTTCATTTTCTAAAACGTTTAATTGAAATTCGCTTTTTGGCTCATCGTTTTCTAAGGAAAGTATGGAATACACGTTTATTCCAAATAGTACTATCCCCAAAGCCATGAATAAAACCATTACTACTCCTATCAATTTTATGTCGTGTTTATAAGCGATGCGTGATACTAATAAACTAAAGATTGAAGCTAAAAATAGCCCGATACACATACCTATTTGTTCGTTTATGACGTGAGTAAGAGCAAGTAACATAATTATTACTATTACAATTGCAAATAGTACTACCAAAATATTCTTTTTTTTCATTTTATAGTCCTTTCTAACTTATGAGCAATTCTAAAAATGCAAGTATGTTACTTTTAAACAAGAAAGCGACGAGTAAACCCAAAGCCAAAAATGGTCCAAAGGCGAGTTCGTTCGTCTTTTTTGTTATAGAGATAAACAAAGCATACGGAAAAGCCGTAAAAGAGCCTATTACCATTGCTATTAAGAAAAGGTCATATGGAAGCACTGATCCCATTAAGAAGGCGAGTTTTATATCTCCACCACCTAAGCTCTCTCTTTTAAAGAAGGCATCGCCTAATATTTTGACGACGAATAATAGCACAAAACCGAACACTCCGTACATGAAACTTTTGTATATTCCTCTATAACCCAAATTCAAGTATGTTAATAGATAGATTAATATAGTTCCCACTACTAAAGTGCTATCCAAAATAATCATTTCTTTAAAGTCGCTTAAAAAAATCGACATCATCACAAGTACTAGAACAAATCCGATTAAGGTATCATAAGTAAAACCGTATCTATAATACACGAATACGAATAATAGTCCCGTAAGTACCTCTAAAAGAAGAGAATCAATACCTATTTTTTTAGAGCATTTCCTACATCTACCGCCCTGTATTATGTACGAAACTATGGGAATTAATTCATACCATTCTAGGGTGTGATTGCAATTTGTACAATGACTTCTAGGACTTACAATGGATTCATTTCTCAATAACCTAGTTACATAGACGTGGATAAAAGAAGCAAATATGCTTCCTATGATAAACGTAAAAATGTAAATACTCATAGTGCACCTCTTACGATAATGAACTATATAGGTTGAACATCGGCATGATAACTGCTATTAACACTCCACCTACTACGACAGCCAAGAAAATTATCAAAATAGGTTCAATCATGGCTTTTAAGGAAGTTATAATCGCTTTATGCTCTTCTTGATAATAGGCACTTACCTTTGCCATCATCGATGCTAATTGACCTGTATTTTCTCCTGTGACAATCATATAATAAGCGATGTCTGGTATAGCCCAGTGATCTTTAAACGATTCGCTTATCTTTTCTCCTCTAGCTATATTAGAAATCGTATTTAACATTATTTCTTTATATATTTCGTTGTTCGTAATTCTACTTAAAATTTCGATAGTATCCGTTATGAATACGTCGTTTTTAAGTAGTGACGCAAAAGTCTTGGTAAATATCGTTATCTCATTGTATATGATGATTTTCCCGAATACAGGTATTTTCATCATCAATACTTGGACTTCTCTTCTAAACTCTTTTATCGTTTTGTATGCAGAAACTAGACCTACTATCAATAATATGAAAAGCCCTATCATAATGAAAATGTTCTTCTTTAAAAAATTGCTTAGATTTATGACAAATAAAGTCAAAGGATTTAATTCAGCTCCAGCAGATTCATATATGCCTACAAATTGAGGTACGATTTTAATCATTATAAAACAGATTATGACTATTGAAAACAAACCGATTATCGCTGGATAAGAAATCGCACTCAACATCTGCTTTCTTGTTTTATCTATTTCTTCATAGTAGTTTCCTAAGTCATCGAGTGTCTCATCTAGATTACCTGCTGCTTCAGCAGCTTTTATCATGTTGATTACTAGAGATGGAAAGGCACCTGTTTGTTTAGCTAATGCTTCTGAGAACGGCTCACCCATTGTCAAATAATACACTATAGATTGGGTAATTCTTTTTTGATTTTTATTCTTCTTTAACTGTTTAGATAGAATTCTCATCGCTTCCGTTAGAGTAATACCTGATTTGATGTACGTTCCAAGCTGAGTAATAAAGAATATTAAATCTTTCGTACTCATTTTTTTATAGACATTCATGGAGTGTCCATATAAGAAATTTATCCAATCGCTCGTTTCAATTGAGAAAACCGTATAACCTTCACCAGTTAAAAACGTATAAATGTCGAGTTTTGATACTCCTATGAAAGTACTCGTTTCTACCTTTCCTTCAGGATTCATAGCTTTATATCGGAATGCTTGAGGTTTTTCAAGACGTTTCTCTTGACCCTCATTTATCATTTTAAGTAAGGAATCTCGTTCCATGTCGAGTTTTTTCTTTTGTCTTGGGTCTAACTGTTTTACGTTTTTCTTTTTGGCAGCTGTTTTAACGACTTTCTCATTAGCTTTCATTTTAGAATAGATATCTTTGCCATCAGGTCTGCCAATTTGTTCGCCCTTTTCATCATAATTAATCTGTATCTTTAATGCTTTGTCCTTCTTAAAAGAAGTTTTCTTAAACAGCAAATAATATGCTTCCATAACTGACTCATATATAAATATAAAAGGTTTGCCGACTAAAAAATCGAATACGAAATAAGAACCTTGGCATATATATGATAAGAACGATAAAATACCACTTAAAACAGCTATAAATCCCATAAAGATATATTTAAACGGAGTAAAAATTACATTAGTTATACCACTAGAACCCATAACCGTTTCACACTCCTTCTTTATTCTAATTAATTATATCACATCTTATTATTTATTTAAAATATTTTTTGCAAAATGTATATAAAACTAAGATTTTAGCATAAAAAAAGAGGTTTCGTCTCATTTACTTAAGTTTTCTATTGCTCATAAATTTGACTGATTTTTACCTCTAGTTTAATTTACTCTACTCTAAACGGATCTTCCATACTTCCTGTTCCAATTAAAGTGTAAAAATAGTCTGGCGTTAGATTAATAACAGGTTCAACAGCCCTTGAATTGTCCTAATATTCCATTATGACTATTTTTTAAATTTAGCCAACATTTTGTAATTTATTATCTTTATTTTCCATATTTAAAATATTGAATTTATAATATATAGTTATTTCTTTATTTTCTGATATTTCTATCTTATCTACTAAAGATACAAGCATTGTTCTTGTTATTTCTTTCATATTTACAAAATCTTTAACAAGTTTATTTATATCTACTGAACTATCTTCTTTTTCTTCTAATTCTTGTAACTGCTTTATTCTTTCTTCTGCTTGTTTTCTGTTTTCTATTTGTTTTGAATAAAGTCTTGTAAAATCTTCATCTTCAAATAGTCCATTGTATTTATCTTCATATAACTTGTCTATTCGCTTGTTTATATCTTTAACTTTCTTTTCTAAAATAAGAATTTCATTTTTTACATTAAACCTATCTTTGATTATCTTGTCTTTTGATGTATTTGCTATTTTAGTGTATTTTTCTTCATTTAAGAACTCTCTACATCTATTTTTTATTTGCTCAATTACAAAGTCTGTTACTTTTTCTAAATTGTTGCTATGTGGTGTGCATAATCCTAAATGTGTATTTGTTGCATAGGTATTGCACCTCAAATAAAATGTTGTTTTGTTTGGGTGTTTTTGTGGTACTAAACTTAATTTTTTGCCACACTCCTTGCAACATACTAATCCCTTTAATAGCCAATCATAAGACTTTGTTCTTACTCCTGTTCTGCTTTTTATCATATCTTGTACTATGTCAAATGTTTCTTCATCAATTATTGGTGTGTGCATACCCTTTACAATTATTCTATCTTCTTTGGGCATTATCATTGTTTTCTTGCTTTTATAGTTTATCTTTTTTGTATTTCCATTTGATACCCAACCTAAATAAGTTACATTTTGCAATATTCTTTTTACTGTGTTTCTGTTCCAACCTCGTTTTATTCCATCTTTTCTTGTATGTGCATTTCCTACAATTTCTGATGGTACTAAAGTTCTTTCATCTGTTAGTATTTTTCCTATTTCTGTTGGTGTCATTCCATTTCGTGCTAACATAAATATTCTTCTAACGATTGGTGCTATATCTTGGTCTATTACATAATGGTTATAGTCTAATGGATCTTTTTTATAGCCATAAGTAGGATATGTTGTCATTACTTTTCCTTCTTTTGCTCTTGTTTTCTTTCCATTTCTTACTTTTCTTGATGTATCTCGTAAAAACCATTCATTGAAAAATGCTTTGAATT
>CANDHX010000059.1 GCA_947384645.1 uncultured Mycoplasmatota bacterium
TACACCTACAGTTACACTCTTTCCCTACACGACGCTCTTCCGATCTTGCACGAGATGGATGTCTCAATTTGCGAAGTGCCTTTGCTTCTATTTGTCTTATGCGTTCTCTTGTGACGTTGAATCTTTTTCCCACTTCTTCTAGAGTATAGCAAGTCCCGTCCAAAAGTCCAAAACGTAGTTCTAAAACCTCTTGTTCTCTCTTTTGTAAAGTCTTCAAAACTTCTTTTATCTGTTCTTTTAAAATCTCATTAGTGGCATATTCCTCTGGACTCAAATTAGATTTATCCGGAACGAAATCGCCAAAATGGGAATCCTCTTCTTCTCCGATAGGCGTATCTAAGCTCACCGGGTCTTGACTAATCTTCATAACTTCTCGAACCTTTTCTACGCTGATGCCCATTTTTTTAGCTAACTCATCTTCTGACGGTTCACGGTTCAATTCCAAAGTCATCTGTCTTTGAATTCTTGCCATTTTATTAATCGTCTCGACCATGTGAACTGGAACCCTTATAGTACGAGCCTGGTCGGCCAAAGCTCTTGTAATCGCCTGTCTTATCCACCAAGTTGCATAAGTACTGAACTTAAATCCCTTATCGTAATCGAACTTTTCGACTGCTTTCATAAGTCCTATATTACCTTCTTGGATTAAATCTAAGAAAAGTAGTCCACGTCCAACATATCTTTTAGCGATAGAGACGACTAGACGAAGGTTCGACTCAGCTAATATTTTTTTAGCTTCTTCATCTCCTTCTGAAACTCTAACGCTCAAATCCATCTCTTCTTGACCACTCAAGAGGCTTATCCTACCGATTTCTTTTAAATACATTCTGACTGGGTCGTTTATGTTTATATCTTTTGTGATATCTTCATCGGATAAAATGACTACGTCGTCTTTACCTATTCCACCATTTCCTTCATCCTGCTCATCTCCTGAAACGACGCTGATGTTATTTTCAACCAATACGTTATATAGATTATCGAGTGAATCGTTATCTATATCTAAGCCCTTTAATGTATCGGCTAATTGTTCAAAAGTAATAACACCTTCTTTTTTACCTAATTTAATCAAATCATCAATTCGTTCTTCTAAAGTCTTAATCTCTACCATTTTTAACACATCCTTTTTTTATTTCAATTATCTCATCGAGTAGTCTTTTCTTTCTATTGACATCTAGTTCATTTTTCATTTCCCTTTTTAATTCTTGTATCCTTTCCTTATCTAAAATATCTTTCATAATGAGTAATACTGCTTCCATATCGTCTATTGAAAATTCATCGACATGAACATCCCTTATAACTTCCATAACGACTTCTCTTACATCTTCGTACTCCTCCGAGAAAGTTAAGTAATCGGCAAAATCGATTTCTTTGTAAAGCTCAAAGTAGTATAACAAATTATTTGAAACAAGTCTATATTTACATTTTGGTAAATTTAAATGATAGTGCATAAACATTCTCATCGAATCAGTATCATTCATCATGTAGTATAACATGGTCTTAAATGCTTTATTAAATTTTGAAGTAGTTTTGGCAATTTTTGTCGTATTTTCTGCTTTTTCTTCTTTTACGACTTTTACAGTTTCGACTGCTTCGTTGTTTTTTAGTCTGCTTTTAAGAAGCTCCTTATCGAGATGAAACTCGTCTACTAACTTATTTAGGGTCACCTCGATTAAAATCTCATCGTTAGCATCCTTAATCATGTTTATGACGTCATTTATGTATTGGGTAAGTTCAGTCGGATTCTTGAGATTTCTATTCTTTCTCAAATAGATTTCCATGAACTCTGGATACGACATCGGGTTTCTTAAGTTATCCCTAAAAGCCTCAACTCCATAAGTAAGTATGTACTCATCTGGGTCTTTTTTACCGGTTAACCTAACTATTCCCATATCGATGCTTTCTTTTAAAAGGCTCTGTCCGAGACTCACAGTCGATAGCTCACCTGCAGCATCGTTATCCATGACGACGATTACTTTGACGTTTAATTTTTTCAAAAGTTGTATTTGTTCTTTTGCTAAAGCCGTTCCCATCGTAGCAACTACATTTTTTATCCCGACACTATAAATTCTAATCGCATCCATTTGTCCTTCACAAATTACTATGAACTTTTCTTGTCTAGCATATTGTGAAGCCAGATTATAGTTATATAATGTTTCTCGCTTTTTAAAAAGCACCGTCTCACGAGTATTTATATATTTGCTATTAGACGTCGTATTGTATATACGAGCACTATAGCCCACTACTTTTCCCAAGGGACTTTTAAGAGGAAACATGATGCGGTTCCTAAACAAATCATAGATTCCATTCTCGCCTTCTGCTATGAGACCCAAGGCATCCATATCCTTTTTATCGATACTTTTTTTTGTTAACAGTTTATATAAAGCATCGTTTTCCATAAGCGATAACCCGATACTAAAGTCTTTTATTATTTCGTCGTTTATTCCTCTATTGTGTAAGTATTCACGGGCTTCTTTTCCAGCACTAGTTCTCAAATTGTTTTGATAAAATAGCGTAGCTAAATTCATGATATCGTAATATTTTTTATTTTTTGTATCTTCTCGGCTTTCTTTAATAGTAAAATTTTCTCCTATTTTATCGGCGACTATTTTAACAGCTTCTAAAAAACTTACTCCCAAATAATTTTCGACAAAATTAAATACATTTCCTGTAGCACCACACACGAAGCATTTATAAATCTGTTTGTCGGGGCTTACGCTCATAGATGGACTATGATCATCGTGAAATGGACATACGCCGAAGAAATTTTTACCATGGCTCTCTAATTTTATATAAGTTTTGATGATTTCTACTATGTTTGCTTTATTTTGAATGCGTTTAAAATCGTTTGGAGCATTATCATTCATAAAAATCACCTTCTAATTATTATTATTCCGGAAAGTTGTGATTTTTCTCATCAAAAATTTAAAAAAATTGCCAAAATCGGCAATTTTTCAATATTTTAATAACCAATCGATGATATTTTTATGTATAAACCGTAGAATTTTTCTCCTATTTAATGGTGAACAAAAAAAGAAAAAGTTCCATTGCATAGGACAAAATTAGATTTTCTGCCAATTTTGTCCTATGAAAAAAATCCTCTTAAGAGAATTTTAAACACATTTTAACCTAAATTTTTTTAAAACATAAAATATACTAGGTGATAACGATGTGTAATTGTGGAAATAATGGACCATCATTCTTTAACAGCTTCTTTGGCTTTATTTTAGCCTTAATACTGGCCTGTATGATTTTTTGGCAAACTATTTTAGTTCTAATTTTACCTCTCCGTTTTAATGTACTAGTTTTACTTATAGAAATTATTTTTCTATTCTTCGTCCTCTATAGAATAGTATGGCCTCACTAAATACTCTGTCTTATATACTTGGTCTACAAGATTCGAAATATTATTACAAGAGGTAAACTCGTCATTGGAAAAATCGAGCTTACCAGGCATGCACAAAAGAATGAAAAGCAGCTCTTGCTCCTCTTTTTCTAAAGGATTAACTTTCATATATTCTTTTAAAATACTTCCAAACTCCAAGTTTAATCCTTCTTTTTGATAGAAGTTATAAATATCCAAAACTGGACTATCGATGCTCGATTTATCCCAGCTTATCAAAGCTTCATTTTTAGCTTTAAGAAAGTGCTCTAGTGCTAAATTATTATGGATGACACTTACTCTAGTTTCTCGTTTATCTCGAGCTGCTTCGTACCAATCGTCTAACTTTTCCTCACAAAAAGTTACCTGTGCTAAGAGCTTAGAAGAATTTCTTATAAAAAGATACTCACTTGGACTCATGAATATCCTCTCTTCTATTCTATTTACTTGTTCTTTATATAAATTTTTATAATATTCTAAATTGCCCTTTAAATTGTCATATATTTCCTTATATTTATCTTCCCTAACCTCTTTACGATAACTTGTCTTCGAGTGAAGATTTCCTACTACTCTAATCATATCAATAGCTTTTTGATCTTTTGGATAATCGACATCTTCGACGTATTCATATATGTTGAGTTCGCTTCTAGAATCGTCGACAATTCCAGCGAATGCAGCAAAATCTCTCACTTTGAGATAGTTAAACAATTCCTTTACATCTTTTTTACCTTTCGGCTTTACGACGAATTTACCTTCCATCGTCTCGATTATAGTCGAATTTCCCACTTTAGTTATCCTATAAGGCTTATATAATTCGTTTATGACATCAAAACTATTCATCACCTAAATCCGGAATGATCAACTTACTTTTTATTTCTAATGTCTCAGTATTGTTGTATTCCTTAATCAAATCGATAGTACATCCGTATTTTGCTGCAATGCTTTCCATTGTATCTCCCTCTCGTACGATGTGCACATGATATGTTATAAATTCATCTGTTTCTAAAGTAGACTCGAGTATCATATCTTCGTCCTCGCTTTCTAATCTATCGTCTATTTTCTTTGTATTGTCTCCACTAATGTCATCTAACACTATATCGAAATTCACTTCTTCTAATTTTTCATTCTCTAAACTCTTCTTTTCTTCCTCTACGGAATCGTCTTCTTCGAGATTTCTCGATACCTCTTCTTCTTCACTTAAGTCTTCATTCAACTCTTCTTCAGTTATTTCTGGTATGTTAGGCTCGATTTTTAATTCGTCATACCTAATTCCAAAATCTATATAGACACTTAGACAATCGTCCTCGACTGTATATTCGAAATTGTCTATATCGTATGACAAAGTCCCTATATCGACATTTTTCTCTAATTCGTATTCTAGTGGCAAATGATAATTAAAAGATTCTCTATTGAGAGATAACCCATTTGGTTTATAATCTCCTTCTAATATGAATTCGCCTTTCAAGAATCCGTCATCGACAGTAAAATCGTGCTCTAAACTAATCGAACATACCTCTCCTATATTCGTTTTAAATAGAATATCTTTTTCATAACTTATAATCTTTTTCATAAATACCCTCCTTTATATAAATATATTAAATCGATTCGCCCATTATACTAAAACTTTGTAAAGAAGAATTACTTTTTTATTTAATATTTATCACATTTGGTATAATAATGTTATGAAGGAACTTGATGTCTATGAGAAGATTCATCGTCTTAAGCGGTATATACGGAAATATCTCAGCCCTTAAAGCAGTAATAGAAGAAGTTAAGAAAAACGACTATGAAGAAATCATTTCTTTAGGAGATGCTATTTCCTATGGACCTAATCCCAAAGAATGCTTTAATCTTTTAAAAAAAGAACACGTAAGAATATTGCTTGGGGATGCCGAACTAAAATGTCTAGATAGAATACTTCTAAAAAAGGATGAAAAGGCCCATTTTAAATGGGTCAAATCCCAAATAGGCAAAAGAAATATTTCTTATCTTAAAAAGTGTCCAATCGTCTATGACATCTTTGTTCGAGGCCGCAAAGTATCCTTCGCCTATTATTTCCTAGACGATATCGAAGAGAACTATCCCTTCTCTAATAAATCCGTTCAAAAAAATAAATCTAAATGGCTCGATAAAAAATGCCTATCTAAATATATTGGGAAAAGCGATTTTAGAAAGAATTTAAAAGATTCGAACACTTTCTTAGTCGGTTCAATAGGCTCGAACAAAGAACCTTATGCTTCTTACATAGTAATAGAAATCGACGAAGAATTCATCACTACGAAAAGAGTTCGATTGTTATATGACAAAGAGGAATTAAAAACGCAACTTGCCAAAAAGAGTTATCCTTTAAAGGACTATGCACAAGAAAATATATTTTTTACAAAAAAAGAATAAGATACGTTCATTGTACCTTATTTTTTCTTTTTACGAGGCTTATCGCTCAAGAAATCTTCTTCCTCAAGGCTTTCCTCTTGATTTAATGGTTTTACGTTTTCTTCCACCGAAGAATTTTCTAAACTAGTATTTTTTAATCTTCTTAACAATTTCTTCAATTTACTGGTTCTAAAGCATAGAGCTAAAACGAGCATGAGCAATAGAACTGAAACTCCAATGGAAGCAAACATAAATAGTTTAAAGTCTTTGTTTTGACTTAGTAAATTTTCATAAATTCTTCCATTATATATGATAAAAGTATTATCACTCTTATCATATATGTAAAAGTCTTCTTTGCCAGTTTCTAAATTTAGAGCATATACTAAATAGAATTTATCGTCTACTTCACTTTTTAGTACTTCGGCATCTACGCCACCTATCTCTAGCTTTTCTTTTATAAAACCTATAGGAATATTTTCAAGCCCTACGTCTTTTACCAATAATACGACTTGTGCTCCTTTTACTTCGTTATATGGATAATAGTCGTTCTTATCCTTGTCGTATATGAATAATTTTATTTCTGCTTCTTCATCTTTTAATCCAACTAAAGTTAATCCCGTTACTTCACTAGTAAAGCCTGGAACTTCGGTATCTTGAATGTTTACAACTGTTTCAGTAAAACATGCAGGCAGAGTGAGCATATCGGCTCTTTTGACGACGCTATACTTGACGCCGTCTATAGTGACTTCAATCGGATTCAAGTCTTTTCTATCGACTGTCACTGTATATGTTTTAATCGCTCCGTTTTGAGCAGTCACAACTATATCGAATTTATTCGTTCCCTGTGAAATGTCCTTTTCTCCAGTACCACTAACTCTAGATTTTGAATCGTTGACTTGGGCATTAATCTTTATCTTATCTACTGTGTCTGGTACAGATACGACATAACTTAGTGTATTCTTATCGAAAGCAGGACTTAGTTCATAACCTTCGACCGAAAGGCTTTTTAAATTGTTATCTTTGCTATAACTAGCCTCTATTTCTTGACGAGTTTTAATCGAGACGGAAGTGCCACTCACACTCGGAGTAAATAACTCTGTATCGTGGTCCCATGAAACCATCGAAGGACTACTTATCTTAATGCTAGCATTACCTGCTTTAATTGCCTTAAATCTATATGTATACGAAGTAGATGTCCCCGTAGTCTGACTCGCATAATCGGCAATGAAAGTACTCTTATTATCTAAAAGTGATAGATAAGCACTATCGTATTGTATTCCAAATTGCCAAGACCCCAACTTCTCTGAACAAGATACCCTTATAGTGACCGTAAAATCCGACCCGACTACAGCAGTCTTAGTACCAGTACTTACAGTAATTGAACCGGTTGCTGCACTTACTAGTGAAGTTGATACTAAAAATGTGAAACAAAAGAACGCCAATTTTTTAAAAAATTTCATAAAATACCTCTTTTCTATTCTTGACTAATGACTATGGCTCCGACTAAGTGTTTTTGTTCTTGCAATAAATCGACTATATCGACGACGCTATTTTTACTAATATCGGCCGCTTTCAAATACTCATTTACAAGCATTTTGGATTTTGTTAGATGCTTTTGAATTTGCAATAAATCGACTATGTTTATAAGCCCATCTCCGCTCGTATCGCCATATAAAACTATTTTAAAACTCTTCGAAACTCCTACATTGATAATAGTTATAATCTGTCCAGTTTTAACTAATCCACTAGTGATTTCATTTCCGTTTGCTTCATGAATTTTAATAGTGGCAAAATGGTATTTAGAAGTGACACTATTTATTATATTAGATACGTCAGATCCAACTGCTATATTAGAAGCAAAAGACTCACTTACTTTTATTCCGACGTTATTTAATATATCATCTGGACTCGTCGTATCGATTGCTGTTTTATGGACATTTATCGTATAAGTAGAAGTTTGACCGTTTACAGCTGTAACCACTACTTCGATAGCTGTATCAGGTTTTACTAAAGCAACTTTTCTTGTATTTAAGACGCTTGCACCAGCATTAGTAGCTTCGGCATTTACTGTCACATCTTTGACATCTTCCTTGACAGATCGGAAGAGCACACGTCTGAACTCCAGTCACAATCCGGAATC
>CANDHX010000060.1 GCA_947384645.1 uncultured Mycoplasmatota bacterium
TAACAAACTATTTCAGCTACAGCCTCATTTAAAAATTCATAATAGGATAGCTGCAAAAGATGAATGTCCTCGTGTCCTGTAACTCTTTTAAATTCTGGGTCTTCTAAATCACTGCTAGAATTATAATATTTGACGTGTAAAAGGTTATCTCCATTATAATAGCCGACGACTGATTCATCATCTTCATAATCTCCTTCATAAAAAGGAACTATTCCTATATTGTGATGCCTAACTTTAGCCCTAATCATATCTTCTTTATTATAAGTCGATACGACATCTTTTAATAAATCTTCATTACATAAAAAACACTTTTCTACATCATCTAAATATTTTGAACTGAGAATGCTTTCTTCGAAATCTTTATAATCTATAGAACTATCGCAAAAAGCTAAATCGCCATCAGCATAAAAAATTGCTTGTTCTTTGGTAAAAGGAGTATAGAAAATAGTCTGGTATTCCCCATTATGTTTAATACTTCCCATATTAAATAGTAGTACTGCCAAAAGAAGTTCTAATTCAAAAATAGTTATCACTAGCCCATTTATTATAAATCTTTTAGCTTTTAAATGGGCTTTTTTATCTATTTGCGATTTTAATTCATCAACCATATTGTAATTGGCAACTTCTCTACCGTTTTCCAAATACATCTTCTTTATATCTTCTATTCCGTTTTTAAAATAATGTTTAATACCAGTATCGACATCTAATACGATTTTATAACCCTCGACAAATCCTAAAAATTTTCTTTTTTTACCTAAAACGAAAAGTTGTAACATTTTTAAAACATCCAAATCAAGAGGTCTAATTAACCCATTAACATATCTAAAACCGCTTAATGATTTAGTAACGTCAGAATATATAAAATTAATAGATTTATTTGTTTTATCTTCGATAGTTGCAATCAATTTCATATTTTAACCTCTTTCTTTTGCCACGTGATTACAAATATTACCATAATTTAAAGCAAATGTCTAGAATAGAAAAAACTATTCTTCCGAATAGCCCTTAGTTGTATAATCTGAACACTTAATATAAGCTTTATATTTAAATCCCGTATTGATATTCTCGACTTCGACATAACCTACGCAGTCGTCCTCTAACTTGGCATCATACCCTTCTTCCTTTAATTTTTCGCTCGTAAACTTTACCTTGTTGCCAAGTGTAGGATAAAGATTTGGATATAATCCCATATACTTTTCTGTTTGTGTAACGAGTTCATCTTCCATGAAATTGCTTTTGTTGTCGTTTTTAATTTTAAGACCGATTATCGTTAACCCGCCTACGATGATTAAAAGCGTAATCGTCCAAACTATAGTAATTTTTTTCATAATATAAATACCTCTTATTTATTCTTAATTTCTGGTTTCATAGTCGGGAATAAAATGACTTCTCTAATCGTTTCACTTCCCGTTAAAAGCATCACTAGTCTATCGATTCCTAAGCCCATACCGCCAGCAGGTGGCATACCGTATTCCAAAGCTTCGACAAAATCTATATCCATGTCGTTTGCTTCTTCATTTCCTAAGTCCTTTTCTTTTAACTGACTTTCAAATCTTTCAAATTGGTCTATAGGGTCATTTAACTCGGTAAAGGCATTGGCATATTCACACCCTAAAATGAACAGTTCAAATCTCTCAGTAAATCTTTCATCTTTCGTATCCTTTTTAGCTAAAGGACTAATCTCGACTGGATGTCCAAAGACAAAAGTCGGTTCTACAATCGTACTTTCCACATACTTCTCAAAAAATGCATTTACTATATGACCATACTCGAAATGATCTTCGATTTCTACTCCATGTTCTTCTGCTTTTTTCTTTGCTTCTTCTGTTGAAGATACTTTAAAGAAATCGACGCCGCTTGCTTCTTTTATCAAATCGACCATATGAGCTCTTTTAAACTTTGGCTTTAAACTAATGTGTTTTCCCAAATAATCGAGTTCATATGTTCCATTTAATTCATAAGCACAAGTGCTTACCAAACCTTCCGTTATATCCATCATGCCTTCTAAATCGGAAAATGCCTTATATAGTTCGATGGTTGTAAACTCCGGATTGTGTTTTTTATCCATTCCTTCATTTCTAAATATTCTACCTATCTCATAAACGGCATCCATTCCGCCTACCAAAAGACGTTTAAGATTTAATTCGGTTGCAATTCTTAAATACATGTCGATATCCTGAGAATTGTGATGAGTTACAAAAGGTCGTGCTGCAGCTCCTCCTAAGATAGTTCCAAGAATAGGAGTTTCGACTTCAACGTAACCTAAATTATCCAAATAATGCTGTATAGAGCGAATGATTTTAGGTCTAGCAAAAGCTACTTTTCTCGCATCATCATTCATGATTAAATCGACATATCTTCTTCTAAAACGTTCTTCTACATCGACTAAACCGTGGTATTTCTCTGGAAGTGGTTTTAAAGCTTTAACTAGATGTGTATATTCCATACATTTAATCGTCACTTCGCCGGTTTGAGTCATCATAACTTTTCCTCGCACGCCGACGATATCGCCGATATCTGCACTCTTAAATAGAGTATAAACATCTTCCCCGACATCGTTTATAGATATATATACTTGAATACTACCTAGTTTATCTTTTATAGAGAAGAAGCTTGCTTTACCCATTTTTCTAATAAACATAATTCTACCGGCAACACATACTTCTACGTTTGAATTTTCTAATTCTTCGTGAGTTTTACTTCCGTATTTTTCTTTTATTTCTAAAGAATAATCGGTTACCTCATATTTATGTCCAAATGGGTCTAACCCTAACTCTCTTATTTTATCTAACTTTCCTCTTCTTACTAATTCCTGTTCAGTAAAAGTTCTCTCCATTTCACATCACGTCCGTTCATAGCCATAATTATAAAATACTTAAAAGGAAATTGCAACAAACTAAAAAGCTTCCTATAAAGAAACTTTTTTTTCGCTTTTTACTTCGTCAACCCGAATTATTTGATTATCGCTTTCTTCTGAATCGATAATGGTATTAATTTTTTTACTTATTTGTTTTTCGATATCGTAAATGCCAGCTAGAAAAGTCATGTCAGCTCTTCTATTTTTTTCCCTTGTATCTAAATATTCACTAGCTACTATGAGAAGACGAGCAATCTCAACTTCGGCTCCACTATAAGGAAGTTTATATACTCTATCGACAACACTAAAAAGTGCTCTCATCTGGTATTCATCCTTGACTTCTTCTAAACCGAGGAAATTTAACCTTTCGACTACCATTCGTCTAGTCAAGTGGAGGCTTTTATCAGTAACAAAATGAGGTGTAGCTTCTCTACTAAATATCTTTGTCTCGATACTGGCAAGCATATTTAATAGCATTTTCTTAGAAACTTGTTCACTGCCCTCTATAGCTTTTTCTAAAATGTCTAATTCCCTTAATATACCTTCACTATCCAAAGTATCACTTAAAAGTTCTCTATCCCTTTTTATCGAACTAAGAAGCATATTATTAAATTCTAAGTTTTCTAAAGCACTACCTCTATAATTTTGCCTGTCGCTTTCTTCTTTTAAAAAGATTCTTAACCCTTCTGCCATATCCTTTCTTTTATTGGCAAAGTTATAAAACACTGCCCCCGCAGAACCTCCTACTAAAAGTGTTCCTGCAATAACACTAGGAATTGTAACTCCTATACTACTCAAAAATATAATTGCTGCTAGCAAAAGTACTATTGAACCCCCAATAAAAGGTTTGAAAACTTGAAGCATCACTTTGAAATAATATTGACATAAAGAATTTTTGTTATCGTTAAAGTATTTGATGACGCTTTCACGTATATCTGGACTCAAAAAGCCGATGTCCTCTCCTTTTATATATTTGTTTAGAACTCCTTCGGCAATATACTTAGTTGCTTCAGCACTAAAGTACGATTGTTTTCTCAATTCTATATTCTCTAAAGTTTGTTCTTTAAGAAGTCCAAATCTCTCTGCCAACTTGCTAAATTGTTCGAGTGTCTCTTTCGATTTTAACATTTCTTTAGAAGGAGTTAAAAGATATTCTTCCACTTTAAAACCAAAATTTTGGAACTCTACAGCTTCGATATGTATAGTATTTTCATCTATGCTAAAATCTACTACGTTATCCTGAGCCTCTATTCTTTTCTTCCACTTATCAAAAAACGTACTATAGTCCAAAAAATTCTCTTCTATATAATTGCCATATTCGTCTTTTTCCACTAAATAAAATCCGATACCCCTAATTTCAGAAATTGTTATGCGATGCATAAGACTAAACTCCCCTTTTCTTGGGAAGTTATTCTACATTAAAAGCTCAATTTTGTCAAGAAAAAAGGACTTATATGTCCTATAACGTTTTTTGGTTCTCAAGACCACTAGAATAACTGATCGGTGCTACAGAATCGTCTTCTATATCGAAGGCTTCATTTATCATATTAGTAACTTGATTATCGACATCGGTTATTTTTTGTAGGAATTCTTTTCCGCTTATCCCCATGGCATAGTATTCTATTATGATATTTAATATTTTTAGAATTTCACTTTCACACCCCTCGTATGGTAAACTCCAAATTCTATTTAATACATTCTTAGCTACCTCGATATAATTGTCTTCTATCTCTTCGAATTGACAACCTATATAAGCAAGCCTTTCCATGAGTTGCTCTAGATTAAATTTTACGTCTTTCTTTGATTTAAATCCTCGTTTTTGAGTTCTAGAGTACATTTCGCTTTCCAATAAAATCAATGCTCTTAATAAATCTGGTTTAGAAATAGCACGAAAAGAGGTTACTTCCATCGTTTTTAATATATCGAATTTGGCATTTAGACTATTAAACGATTTTCTCAAATCGTCAAATTCCCAAGATGCATTAGCCTCCATAAATTTATAATCTTCTAAAATAAAATCTAAAAATTGATCTTTCGTATCCTGTAATTCCTGTTTTTTCTTAGTTTCATCGCTTGGGTTACCACTTACTAATTCTTCTACTTTTTTGATGTATGCGTCTAAATTAGCTCGACCTTTCTTTAAACTTATGATATCTAAACCTAAGGAAGCACAAAAATATATCAAAGGAGCTAAATATAAAACGTTTAAACCTAGAAATGGAAAAATGCAAGCTCCCACTCCAACTGTTAAAGCGACTTCTTTTAAATCTTTTTTTAGGCCTCTCGATATAAAACGGCTTGCTAATCTTTTTTTATTATCTAACACATAATGCTTAACTGTCCCATTTAAATCGTATAAATTTTTAACTTCGCCTGTTTGCATATAACTTCTTATGCATTCGTTTGCGACTTTCTCTATCTTTTCCTCCTTGAGATATCTTTGTTTCTTAAACTCTATATTTTCTGAAGTGTCTTTTTTAACTTTGTTAAAATTTATCACTAAGGAATTTATCATAATCATAAAATTGACATCCATTAGAAGTTTTCTATCAAGTTTTATTGTACTTTCTTCATGCCGCCAACAGTCCCAATCGAAATAAATCATCTTTATATGGAGAGTATCTCTATCCAATCTAAAGTCTTCCAAACGTTTTTCATCTTCGATTACGTATTTCCAATAGTCAAAAAAAGAATCATAGTCTGTTCTATAATCTGAAAACTTCGTTCTTTTTGATGAATTATTTCTATTTATTTCGCTTAGATATAATTCTTCTCCATTTAATTTATATAGTTCAAATTGCATGATGACGTCTCCTTTTTTTCGGTCATGTTATTCTATTATATGCAAAAATATTTGTCAATAGAAAAAAGACGACAAAAATTGTCGTCAAAAAATCAGTTTAAGCAACTAATGAACCTTTTACTACATTAGAACTCGAATATTTAGTAGTCAGAAGTGTATCTACTGTACTCGATGTATTAGCAGTATAGTTTACGATTATCTTACCAGAACTAGAGGAAGTATTGGCAAACATCTCTTCATAATAGTCTAGTTTTGGATTTCTTATGGTTATAGTTGTTGTAATATTTGGACTTTGGGCAAACATATAGCCCATTGAAGTAAGACTTGAAGTATCCCATGAACCGAGATTTAAATTTCTTAACTTTTTGCACACTTGAAACATTCCATTCATGACAGTCACTTTACTAGTATCAAAGTTGCTTAAATCGAGCGAAGTCAAATTTTCATTACTTGCAAACATATATTCCATAGTTTTTGCATTCGAAGTATTAAAGCTACTCACATCTAGTGAAGTCAAATTCATACAAGTATGAAACATAGTTGCAAAATTAGTAACTTTCGAAGTATCGAAGTGTCTTAAATCGAGCGAGGTCAAAGATGAACACCTATTGAATAGAGCAAACATATTTGTGACATTACTAGTATTAAACTTACTTATATTTAAAGAAGAAAGCTTATTACAATTATAGAAAACCCAACTCATATCTACTACGTTATCCGTTCTAAAATTGCTCAAGTCGAGCGAAGTTAAACTGTTGCACTCGTGAAACATATAAGCCATTGTAGTCAAACTTATTCCATCGAAATTACTACCCAACGAAACTGTCGTAAGCTTCAAACATTCGCTAAACATATAAGCCATGTCTGTTACTTTTTTTGTATCGAACGTTCTTAAATCTAGTGAAGTTAAATTTTTACAACGCCAAAACATTCCATTCATGTCCACTACATTCTCAGTATAAAAATTAGGCAAATTTAAACTGCTCAATGCAAAACAATCGTGAAATAACCAAGCCATATCTGTTACGTTACTCGTATTAGCACTTGCTAAATTCAAAGATGTCAAACTGTTACATCCGCTAAAAGTAGCATTCATACTCGTGACAGCATCGGTTTTAAAGTTGCTTAAATCTAATGAGACTAAGCTATTGCATTCTAAGAACATATAACTTAAATTTTTAACTTTTATTGCAGTGAAATTTTCGCTTAAAGTTAAAGTAGTTAATTTTTTACAATTATGAAACATGCTTGCCATATTCGTAACATTCGAAGTATCAAAACTGTTTAAATTTAAGCTCGTCAACTTTTCACAATCTTTAAACATATATCTCATTGTAGTTACATTTGAAGTATTAAAGCTACTTAAATCTATATTTGTAAGCTTTTCACAATAAGCGAACATTCCTAACATATCTGTGGCATTTGATGTATCAAAATGACTTAAATCTAAAGATGTAAGATTATTGCAATTTGCAAACATATCCCACATATTAACTATATTTGAAGTATCGAAGTATTCCATACCTTCTATTGTAGTCATATTAGAAAAACCTTTGAATAGCAAGCTGCTATTTGGATTTCCTAAAATACTTCCATCGGCTTGAATGTAAGCAGTATATGTCGTATTATCTGCATTTGGAACCATATAACTCATAACACTTCCATTTTTATCATTTGATACATCTTCTACATAGACTGCATTAGATTTAGGCATCATCTCGTGTTCAAATACTACTTTAGTAATATTCGGAGACTTAGCCCATAACTGTTTGATATCATTTCTCGCCATCAAAACCGGTATTGCTTTCCAGTGGGCATATAAAGTAACATTAGAAGGTATTTTTACGATATCATTTGGATTTATTTTTGTGCCAGAATTCTGTTCTGTGTACCATCCTGTAAATTCGAAGCCTTCATGTATGGGAATTGGCAATTCACCATATTCAGTATCATAAGTTACTACTTTGCTTTGAGGTTCTACAGTTCCACCATTTGCATTAAAAGTTATGCTATAACTTGCCGGTTCAAAATTAGCAGTTAAAGAAATGTTCTCTGCTGGCATAGTTATCGTATTGTCATTTATATAAGTATCAGCTCCACTCCACTTTATAAAGCTGTATCCTGTCTTTT
>CANDHX010000061.1 GCA_947384645.1 uncultured Mycoplasmatota bacterium
TTGACCTTTATACTTTTTATATATAAGTTGGTCTCACATCATTTACATTTCTACAATTTGCTTATTTTAAGCCATATTCTTAATGTAATCTTCAAGTTCTACTAATTTAATCTTTTTGTTTAAATTACCTACATAAATATCAGTA
Organism: uncultured Mycoplasmatota bacterium; assembly: GCA_947384645.1. Taxonomy (GTDB): domain Bacteria; phylum Bacillota_I; class Bacilli_A; order RF39; family UBA660; genus RUG11867. Next base: position 146 of record CANDHX010000061.1, read on the forward strand.
GAGTAATTAAATGCTAGAAAAGTAGTATTGTTTATAATGATTTTATGTGGCTCCAAAAGATAATGAAGTGGCTTCGAAAAGTTAAGAATGTTAAAAGTATATTCTTAAAACTTATAAAAAGTCATTTTTTTAATTAAAAAAAATGCTTAAAGAAAGATTTTATATAAAAAACATGTAGAAGAAGGAATGACATAGATGAAATGTTACTATACTCCAATGCCTATAAAAGATGCTTACAAAAATATATAATAGAAAAAGATGATATCAAGAAACAAATCAATTGCTCTTTATCATCTTTTATTTCTTAACATATTTCATAATTTGTGGAAAACAACTAACCTTGTAATTAGGGCATTCGAAGCAATAAGAATATACATCAATAGGAACTTCATCCCTATTAATAATGACAAACCCATTCTTTTCAAATAATACGGGATTCTTAGCATTTAAAATTATGTTTTTAGCATTCATTGAATCCAATTTATTAATTGCAAAATTTAAAATTTTTGTACCTATCTTTTGTCTTTCATATCTCTCACTGACAGCAATTGCTTCAATTATAAAGGTATCATCGACTTTACTGCAAGTAATCGCTGCAACAAGAATATCGTCATCAAGAGCGATATAAGAGAATATTGGCGGATTTTCAAATCCTTCTGATATCTCTATACCACGTGATAAATAAAATGAAATTAAACTGTTGTGATTTTTATACTCAATTATATTCATAAACTTGTTTTTCCTCTTAACTATCTATGCAAATTGATATATGTTTTAAGTAATCTTTTAGCGTTGCCTCCACATCCACCAAATGGATAGAGCTCGACATGTTTTTCCATGACCTCTACATCAGAAAATTTAGAAGCTCTATATTTTAAAATTCTATTAACGATTTCATCATAACTCATACCCTTAATATCGCCAATTATTTCTAAGCTAGGTTCATCCAACCAAAACCAAGGGCAAGATAATCCCGTTTTTTTATCTAAAATTACATCATTTGTATTGGTTATGTGAATTCCAGAAATTGTAGCAGGACAAATCGGCATCTCATAATCTACTCCATAAGTCTCTAATAGATAATTCCTGAATTTTACTAAATCTACCTCTTTAACCTTTAAATCCTGAAATATTTTTGAACAACTACCTGCATCTTCGAGCTGACCTATCAAAGGAAAGAAGCCATTTTTCATACAATAGTCTATAATAGTTGGTAACTCATCGTAATTAACACTAGTGGGAACGATTGAAGCTCCTAAATTAGTAACTCCATTTTTGGCATGCGTGACTTCTTTTAACGCCTCATAATTTTTCAATATAATATCGCCCTTATCTCGACCGTATAAATAAGTCATTTTATCTTTATCAAAAGTATCTAATTTGAACAATACATGTAAAGTACCGTCATCGATATAATCCAATAATTCATCGTCGACATTTAGCATATTGCTAAACATCGATAAACCTATACCTTTTTGTTTACACAGTTGTAAAATTTGTTTTAAGTGCTCCAGATTTGCAAGTGCAGTCGGCTCTCCAAGTCCACAAATATATACCCATTTTACATCTCCGTCATTCATCAACTTCTCAATTGAAAAAATATCGACGGAACAAGGCAACCCATATTTGGGTGTATCACAATAGATACAACTTAAATTACAAGCTCCTCCTAATTGAACATCTAAAATTGGCAATTTTTTATTCGATACGGCCAATAAAGAAGCTACTTCTTTTTTCTCCCAAGGTTTATATTGCATCATTTCCATATAAATCCCCCTTTGTTGTACTATATCTTAACATTTTAAGTATTATTAATCAATGGTTTTAAGTTTTTCAATAATTTTTAATCTTTTAAAGTACTACTTATCAAATTAATTCTAGATTTTTAAAACAATGATTTTTATCTCAACAATAACTAGTTTTTCTAAAAAACAATTTGTAATCTAGTTTCTTAAGTTTAATCGTCTTCATTAACTTTTGATAGGATTTCTAAAACGCTATTTGCTATATACCAAGCAAAAACGGGAGGAACAGCATTGCCTATTTGTTTATAAGCTGAGGAAGCAGAACACGGAAATATAAAATCATCTGGAAAACTTTGCAATCTTGCACATTCTCTAATAGATAATCTTCTCCAAAAATTCTTATCATTTGGATTTTCCGGTTTCATACTTCTATAATGACCTTCTATATTGCCGTGATGTTCTGCTCTTATTGTAATCGAAGGCTTATCGGCTTCGATTTGTCTATTCCCTTGACCTTTCCCGGAAACTGCAAACTTCGCTTTAGAATAGTCCTTTGACGTATGATTTTTTACATAGTCGGAATCTAATTTATCCCATAAATCGTCTATCGCTTGCTTAGCGGAAATCCATTGATTACTCGATAATATAGCTTTTGGAAAAAGGGGCACACAATTTAAATCGCTGCGAACTCCGATAATTATAATTCGTTTTCTTATCTGTGGAACTTCATAATCAGCTGTATTAAAAAGATGAAAATCGACTTTATAACCGACTTCTTTAAATTCATCAATTATTTTATCTAAAGGAGAACTATTCTCGATATTTATACTTATTCCTTCGACATTTTCGGCAACAAAAACTTTAGGTTTTTTACTTTTAACCACTCTTAACATCTCTTTATATAGCTGACCTCTTTGACTATTAAAACCCTTTCTTTTCCCAGCTAAAGAAAAATCTTGACAAGGAAAACCACCGATAACGACGTCGCACTCTGGAATACTTTTATCATCGATATTATGGATATCCTGACACACAATTTTATTTTTAAAATTATAATCGTAGGTTTCACAAGCATTTTTTTCAAAATCGTTAGAATAAATTATTTCAAATGGATTGGATTTATACGATTTATTAAGATAAGTAAATCCTCCTTCAAATCCTAAATCCATACCTCCACAACCGGAAAATAATGATACCACTTTATATATTTTTTCACTCATCATCTTCTCCTGTTATATTATTTTTAATGAACTCGATATAGGATCTTTTATCATCATCAGATAAAGTTTCATAATGCTCGAGTAGTAAAATTGAAAACTTCCTTATATTGTTATTAAACCACGGTTCGCTATTTTTCTTCTTATTGCTTTCTAATGTTTTCAACCATTGTTTAGCTAAAAGAATTTGCCAATCCGTTACTAGTTGAATTTTATCTTCTATAGTTTTATCTTTTGTAAAGGACAGAGTACCATTAGAAAAACTCCGGTATTCTTCGTTCCATTTTTTCAAAATGCTATATGATACTTGTGGTCTAGGACTTCTATCGGGAAACGGAACAGTTCCACTTATCGAATCTATATATTTTCCTGTCACAAACTCTAAAATATGCCTTTCATCGTGCTTTAAAAAAATGACCCAACCATTCACATCGATTTGTTGAATACTAGAACCTGGGATTTTATCATTCTTGGTACTTTTAACTTCGATTGGTATCATGTATTCGTTGCTACCGTCAGTTAAGAAAAGCAATAAATCCGGATTTGTATAAACGCTACTGCTCAAATTACGGATAGATTTCTTATCTTCATTAGTTAATTCAAATGGTACTTTAATATTTGTTATGTGAAAATCGTCATTTAAAATATAAGTTTTTCCACTATTATCGATTACTTTTGTAACATTTGAAATACCCTTAAAATTTTTAAGAACGAATTCCTTAATCTTTATTTTTATCTGTTGGTCGGTATTTGACTCGTCAAAATAAAATCTTATGTCATCAAAATATTCGAGATTTTTATTTAATAATCCTTCTAACTCATACATAAAAGCATACATGAAAAAAAATATATTATCGTTCATACTGCTACACCTCAAAGTAATTATAACATATTTTTAATTATCAAAAAATATGTTAAAATCGAAATCGAACGGTGAATAAGGTAAACTCAAGTCCTGTTTCGTGTTAAAAAAAACTCAACCATTATAAAATCGATGAGAAAGGAGAAAAAGTATGAATCAAGAACGTATTGGAAAATTTATAGCACGATGTCGAAAAGAAAAAAAGATTACTCAATCGGAATTATCGGAAAAACTAAGAGTAACTGACCGTGCAGTGAGTAATTGGGAAACTGGCAAAAATATGCCTGATTTATCCCTATTCCACCCTCTTTGTCAAATACTCGACATAACGATTAATGAACTCTTAAGTGGAGAGAGGTTAAACAAAGAAAAATACCAAGAAAAATTTGAAGAAAACATTGTAAACACCATAGAATATTCTACCAAAAAATTAAATGAGTACAACATAACCATATCGCTAATCATTTTAGTCTTCGGTCTATTTATAACTCTTTCAGCTATTATGATTTTTCCAAGCGAAAGCAGTTGGAGTTCGATTTATTCGATATTTGGTCTAGTGATATTTACATATGGCATAAAAAGATTTATTAACAAAAATAAATTTAAGCTGATAATTTTAATGGCAACTTTTTTTGGAGCCTTAGGTATCTTAATTTTTACGGACTATATAAACGTTTTAAACAATGAAGAAGCCCCGATGTTTAGATTGACCACTACCACTACGGGAAATGTAATATATTATGATACGCTTTTTTATGACGTATATAGATGTAACTTTGACCGAGAAGACGAATATTGGGTTATAGAAAAAAATAGAAAACTGTCTATCGAAGATTTAATAAATTACTGTAAATGAATAAATTAAAAGAGTCCTTATGTAGGACTTTTTTACTATATAAAATCAGTTTAGAAATATTTTTAATATCCTCATTATTTTACTCTTTGAGTGAAAATATCAGTTCCTAACCGATTGCTTTCCATATCATCTCATTATCGACAAATTCGTAATTTATCTTGCCTTCGTTTTCTAAATATGAAAGATAAGACTTTATTGTACTGCCGATTAAAACGTATTGAGTAGCATTCATTTGCAAACCATATTCTATAAAAATTTTCTTTAAAACTTGTTCAAAAGTGACACCTTTTCCACAGAATGAGACGATTTTATCACAAACTTCTAATATTTTCTTTTTATTCGATTCGATTAAAGGCTTAATATCACTTGTTGCTTCGACATGTGAAGGTATATAGAGCTTACCATCTAAAGTGCTAAGAAAATCTAAAGTATTTAAATATTCCTTCACGTCGTATATATAAAATAGATGATATTTGGTTATCAATTCTTCACTAAATATAGCATCTCCTAAAAAATACACGTGGTCGCTAGTCTTAACACCGACCATATCGAAAAAGTGACCTCTTAACAAAAAGTACTCGAGTCCACTTGGAAGATTATATTTTATATCGTTTGTCTTTGACTCTTTAGCCCATAAAAATTTATTTCTTATTCCACTAAACGGATAACCGCCATAGAGAAAAGAAGATTCTAAAATCGGATATTCGATAAAGCATCTTTCTATATCATAAGCTAAAACTTCACAATTTGTTCTGTCTTGAATAAACTTATTTCCACCTATGTGATCTGCATTAGAGTGAGTCGCTATTATTCCTTTTATCGTCCACCCTTGCTCATCGATTATTTTCAAGATTTTACGACCAGCATCCTTATCGTTGCCGCTATCTATTAAATATATTTCCTCATCGTTTATCTTATATACCCCGATATTAGTGGAATTTTTTATATAAAAAGTTTTTTCTCCGACTTGCTTTAATTCCATTAAAAATCTCCATTTCTAAAAAAAGATTCCCCATAAAAAATAATAACATGTATTTTCTTATAAGTAAACTTTTGACGATATTTGAAAAATTAAAAACCTGCAATACCCAAAAGAACATCACAAGTTTAATCGCTAAATTGACTCATCTCTTATCGAATCTATTATATTCAAATTTTCAATTTTTTTCTTTGCGTAAATCGATAAAATCCAAATCGTTAAAAATACGGTAATTATAGAAATTAGAATATACAAAGTAGGAAATGGCACTTTAACTGGTTCAGGAGTAGGCATTATCCTAGCTACAAGATTTAAGAACAACACAAATAGTAAAGATGATTGAATGCCATAGAGAAGTGTACTTGACATCAAGAAGAGGTTTTCTAGACGCAACATCTTCACAAGTCCTTTCTTTGATAGACCGATACTTCTCAAAACTGCAAACTCTCCCTTGCGAAGCTCTAAACTTGTAAGAATAGTATTAAAGATACTAGAAAGAGATATTAAAGCTATAAAGCCGATAAAAGAATATATTATCATTTTAAGCTTGACTGTTGCCATTACTTCTTCATAATGCATAAGGGCATTATTGCTAAAACATATGACCATATCGGAGTGTTCGCCCATGAGTTTACGCAAATCATCGTCTAATAGTTTAAATTTGCGAGAATTGATGCGAATGCGATAAGAATTCAATAAATAATCTGTATAAGTTGAATAACCAGAAAAATTTTTATCGTGCTTTCCTATATGTTCCTTAACTAAATTGTCAAAAGTTTCAATATCTGTGACGATTGTAGGATGATTAAACACCTTTAAATAATTTATGCTAGTCTTATAAAAGTTGTCGAAATGCAAAAATTCTTCTTCTCCGTCGACTAGAGTTATTTTGCTAATCTCATCTTCAAAAGCTTTGATAGTCATGCTTGTATTGTCTTCGTTATAAATAATTTGTCCATTATAGAAAATTATTCTATCATCTTTAAGGCCCAGCATTTTCCTGTATTCATTCAAATTTTCTTTCGATAAACCGTAGACTTCTACTCCCCTATATTTAGGTTCGATAAAACTTTTATATTCTTCAGTAAATCTGTCGGAAACTTTGATATCGATTCGACTGGCATTTTTATAGATTATTAAATCGTCTATCAACTTCATTTTTTTTAATTCTTCTATGATTAACTTATTATCGGCTTCCGTATTTGTATCGGATAAACTGTATTCTATATCAAAATTTTCTCTATTAGAAGATTCGTTTGACGCTATTATATAATCTATAAATATCGACACGCTTATAAAAAGTATCATGCTTATACAAAAGGATAAAATAGTAACTCCGAATTTCTTACTATTCCTTTTGATATTTTTATAGGCAATTTCTCCTTCGATGCCCGCATATTTACGTACCATGGGGTAGTGTTCTTTACTTTTATTTATTTTGTATTGTTCTAATCTTTTAATAGATACTATTGCCGAAGTACGAGAAGCTTTTCGTGCAGGACTAATAGCAGCCAAAAATACCGAATAAACGATAAAAATAGTAGTAAGTAGAAAATATGGAAAGAAAAAGCACAATTTAAATTTTTCGTCCATTAATTTTTCTAAAGCAAATATAAATAATTTGACGACAAAAGCTCCCAAGAACAACCCGACAAATAGTCCAATTATAGTAATTATTAGCACTTCGAAAAAGACAGTTTTGTATATTTGCTTACGAGAAGCCCCGATGCTCCTTAGCATTCCTATATCTCTTTTGCGTTCAGAAAACGATATTTCAAAAGAATTTCTAATAGTAAGACCTGCAAAAATAGATAGCACGAATAAAAGTAAAATTATGAACATATAAGCCCGTATCATAGAAGACTTATTTTCAAAAGCCATGTGAGCTTCTAATAATCCCCTATTTACTTCTAC
>CANDHX010000062.1 GCA_947384645.1 uncultured Mycoplasmatota bacterium
TTTTCTTTGAGCTCTCTTATCAATACTTCTATCCTATTGTCATCTTCGTTTTCTAGTGAACCCATAAGACTAGTCATATTCAGTTTATATAGAGTCCAACCCTTTAGTGCGTCTGGAACACTTCCCTTTTGTATTCTATAAGAGAGTCCTTCTACGATAGCTGTTTTACCAATTCCGGGTTTTCCTACAAGCATTGCTCCTTTTTCGGGTGTCAATAATACTAGAATGATGTTTTTTATTTCTTCATCTCTTTCGATAGCGGGGTCTGTTATATATCTTTTTTCTGTTAGGTTTTCTCCATATGATTCGAGTAAGCTAAATTTTTTTTCTTCTAATTTGAATGTTTCTTCCATTTTGTTCACCTTTTCTAAAATAAGTATATCAAAGAATAGATAAATTAAAAAGAGTTAACCAATTAAAAAAACACTATAAAATATTTTATATGTGTTTTCCATAAGTTTTTTTATTGCCGGTTATGGTTGCAGTATAGTCTCCATTTTGATAGGTAAAATCTAGGTTTTGAGGTTCAAAACCGGCTTTGTCACATAGTTCGTCGAGAATTTCGATTAGTACTCTTTTAGGCATAGCATAAGATTCTATTGCACCTTCTTCTTTGATGTGAAAATCGACACTTGCAGGAATCGGTTTTTCTCCTAATAGCGGTTCTCCACCTGTGATGTCTGGTTTTACGACTACCTTTTTACCCTTTTTGTCTTTATAATATTTTTTAATCAATATAGATAATTGACTAGATGTCAATTGAAAACTTTCCATGTTTTTCCTTCTTTCTTGGGAAGTATTTTAACATATCACGGTAATTATTACAAATTTTTTAATCTCTTATTGCATTTGCTATCGTATCTACTATGCTTTTTCCAAACTCTAGATTGGTAATGTAAGTGTTTTCTTCTCTTTTATACGATGTGTTAAAAGACGATTGAGGCATTATATCTATCATGTATTCTCCCATTTGGAATTGAAATTTTACACTCATTTTTCGAGCTTCATTAGGACTACTTACAAATGTGTTATTATCCGATTTGTTTTTCATATAACACACTAAGTCGTTTATTAAAACTTGTATTCCTATTATTTCGTGTATGTTAATGAGTTTATTTTCATTACCATTGTGGATGACAATTGAGTCGTTATCTCCTATAGTAATACCTTTCATATGCATATTTAAACGTTGTATACGAGGGGTAATTCCACATAAATATGCTGTTGAACGGGTAATCAAAGCATTTCTTACATCTTCCTTTGTGGTGTTATCTATAAATCTTTGTACGTCGGATTCATTGCCGTCGATGATAAAAGCCATATCGTTAAAGTTTACTCCTTGAGTCATGAAACCTTTGTTAACTATTGCAAATTTGGTTATAGCATCAAATGTATAAGTAGTATATTCTTTCTGGTTTAATACCCAAAGTCTTTTATCCGTAAGCACAAATGTATAATCCAGTTCAGTTTTGGCTTCTTTAGAAGTCTTAACATCGAGAATGCTTTCTTCTACGGGAATAAGTTTGTTGGCAATTTTAGATTTTTCTACGTTTATAGTAAGACATGTTTTAAGTATCATCTGTTCTTTACCGATTTGTGGGTCTTTGTTGTTAGAAATATACATGCTCATAGGACCGATGTGATTGCTTCTAGTTTTTAAGATACTAAATTCATCCATTGCTTTTTTCTTTTCTAAAGCAGCGTCTTTAGCGGCTGCCGCTCCTGAACTTATCAAGTCAATTCCTTTATTTAAAACGTTTTTTAAATCGAATAGGCCCATTTAAAAACCTTCTTTCCTATCTTTAGTATACCAAAGAGATAATTTTTTTTGAATTATTTTTGCTTTTATAGACAAATTAGACTGTTAAGGAAGAAATATTAGCTTTTGTATGATAAAATATTTTTAGAGCTTTATTTTTTACAAGTTAGGAGCTAATTTATGAGCGTATATATAGAGAGTTTTAAGCTGTTAGATGAACAGGAAGAGTATTATTTATATGATGATAGAACAATTTTTAATAGCACATATCCTTTAGGAATTTTTGTAAAAAAGGATTTTCGTGATATTTCTTTTAGCGATGTTACAATCTTTTATGGAGGAAACGGCTCTGGAAAATCGACTATTTTAAATATAATCGGAAATAAACTCAGTACTGAGAGATTGACTCCTCTCAATAAGGGCGAGTATTTCGATAGATATGTCGCCACTAGTAAACATCGAATGGGTATAAAAAGTCCAGTCGAAATTAAGACGATAACGAGCGATGACGTGTTCGATTATCTTTTAGATATTAGAAGTATAAATGCAGGAGTGAATAGAAGAAAGAATGAACTATCGAAGGAGTATTTGAGCAATAAGTTTTCCAGTAACGATGAAAGCATATTCGAGTATGAGAAAATCAAAGCTAGTGCCGATGCTCATTTTGGGTCTATGAGCAACTTTATTCGTGGTAGACTCAGCAATAACAATTTGATCGAGCACTCCAATGGCGAATCGGCTTTGCTATTTTGGGAAAAAGAGATAAAAGAAAATGGAATATATATTTTAGACGAACCAGAAAACAGTTTATCGGCTGAAAATCAAATGAAATTAAAGACTTTTATAGAAGAGTCTATTAGGTTTTATAATTGTCAATTCATAATATCTACTCACTCGCCTTTTTTGCTTTCGATTAGCGATGCAAGGATATACGATTTAGATAGGATACCTGTGTGTGAAGCTAAATGGACAGAACTTAAAAATGTACGACTTTATTACGATTTTTTTAGGGAACATAGAGATGAATTTGATGCTAATTAAATTGTAATGTTTACAATACGACTTTTGAATATATATATTGAACTTCGAAAAGTGAATTTTTAAAATAAGTTAGATTTTAAAGTGCGTTAAATCGATTGTACTAGAAATTTGGATATCTTATTTTTTAGCAAATTTCTATTTTTAAAGTTTAGAAGAAATAAAAGATATGAATAAATTCAAGTATAGATGAGATTTGTCCAAAGACAAAAAAAACACTAGTTGGAAAAGTCCACTAGTGTTTTTTTTGTCTTTGAATTATGGAGTAAGTCTATTTGGTCCTCTAAATAGAAACTCGGTTTCTTTGAGGCTAGGCAAGTTAAGTAGTAACATGGTAAGTCTATCTATTCCCAAACCGAAGCCTCCATGAGGTGGACAACCATATTTGAAGAACTCCAAATAGAACTCGACGTCTTTGTCTAAACCTTTTTCTTGAGCCTGTTTTTTAAGGATGTCATATCTGTGTTCTCTTTGAGCACCCGTAGTTATTTCTACTCCTCTCCATAGAAGGTCATACCCTTCTGGTATTCCTTCGGCATTTCTCATGTGATAAAATGCCCTTTTATCAGGTTTAAAGTCTGTGACAAAAAGGAATTCAGAACCGTATTCTTCCATTGCAAAGCGGCAACCGAGTTTTTCGGCTTCGCTTGTGAGGTCTGTTTTTTCGCTTTCGTCAACTCGATAATCGTATCTTTTTTCTAGTTCATCATATAAATCATTTAATTTAATTCTTGGGAAAGATGAAGTTGGAACGATTACTTTTTTTCCAAATACTTCTTCGATAACTTTACCATATTTTTCATCGACTTTTTTAAGAGCTTCTGTTAAGAGTCGTTCTTCCATAACCATGACATCTTCATATGAATCAATGTATGAAAGTTCGATATCGAATCCTGTGAACTCCGTACTGTGTCTGTTGGTAAACGATTTTTCTGCTCTAAAAACTGGTCCGACTTCGAATATTCTATCGAACCCAGCAGCCATAGCCATTTGTTTATAAAATTGTGGAGATTGGGCAAGATAGGCATTTCTATCGAAGTACTTTACTTCAAATACATCAGAACCACTTTCGCTAGCTGTTGCTATCATCTTAGGCGTGTGAATTTCTGTAAAATTTTCTTTATACATAAAGTCTCTCATAGCTTGGACAAGAGCACTTTGGATTTTGAAAATCAAGGTATTTTTATCAGTCCTCAAGTCTATCCAACGATAATCGAGACGCGAGTCTATTTCAGCACCTTCTTCTATTGGCGATGGGGCAGAAATGGATTCGATTACGATTTCATTAGGAATGAATTCTTTACCACCGTTTTTGACATATTCGCTTAGCATCATTTTTCCTTTTAAGCTTATTACTGAACCAACTGTACATTTTAAAGATAAATCTACTAGTTCTTTTTGCTCTTCTTTAGAAATCGATACTTGGATTTCTCCTGTTATATCTTTTAACATGATGAATACCATGTATTTTGTATCTCTTATCTTTGTAATAAAACCACTTATCTTAGCGTTTTCTTTTTCTTTTAAATCTTTTATATAAGTTCTCATAATCATTCTTCTTTCTTTATAAAATTAAACTTAGTTCTTCTACGATATTTTCAAGTGATGTGGTATGTTCTTCAAGGGTATTTAAATCTTTAATTTTTACCGAATATTTTTTAATGTCGTCTATATCGAATGAAATCAATGTGTGATATTTTAAGGCGTCGATCGACTTTATGTTTTCTTTATTGAGGCTATAGTCTGTTTTAGTTTTGAAACCACAGTCTTTTAATTCTGATGAGATTAATAGGCAATCGCTAAAAACTTCTCTACTTTGAGGGAATATGTAAATTCCAGAACTCTCTAGATTTTTATCTATGTCTATTTCATCCATGCTTTCGTTACTGTTTAGGACGATATAAGCGACCCCACTATCGGCATCCATTCCTCCGTGTGCAACTTTTCTCCCGTTTGCTGTTATGTCATAAGCAATATCTATATCATATTTTTTATCTATATCGATATCGTTATTTTCAGTTGCAGGTATGCCTAAATTGTCTAATTCTTCTAGGATATCTTTAGTTAGTTTACCCTCTTTAGAGATGTTTTTTATATGGACTTGAATTTCTTCAAAATTTAAGAAAAAATAGATTTTATATGCGGCGTTTAGAAGTTCTGCGATGTCATAGACGTTTTTTCGCTCTTTTAAAAGTATTGCGAGTTCGCAGTTTTCGCTCGGATTATAAGTGGAACCATATAAATAGTATTCTCCTTTTTCTTTTATATTTTCGAGTATGTTTTCGAGTATATGTTTTCGAGGTGTTTTTTCTTGAGGTATAATTTGCCTATATGAATTTAATTCGCATATACCTTTAAACATGTCTAATAGTTTTTCTCTTTTTTTTGCTGTGTCGATATTCATATCTAATTCCTTTCTTAAACAAAAAAACTACTGTATATAGGGGCAGATTATATCTGCGGTGCCACCCTACTTTTTACAATAGTTATTGTACTCATCATTAACCTTATCGTGGTTAGAGCCGTCGACGTTTTATTGGAAAGTGTCTTTCTATTTTTTCATATATGACTTTACACCTTTATAGTCACTCTCTTTGATATTAGAAAATAGTACTCCTCTTTCTCGCCGAATACATCCTTAGTTTATAACTTTTTTAAAATCAAGTCAATAAAGAATTGTCTATTTTTGAGAAAAATTTTCGGGGGTCTTCTTTAGTAGAAAATTCTAAGCTCATCTCTTTCTGCTCATTATCTATATAATTTATTTGAAAATTGTATATTTCGGAAGTTTCTAGTGCGTAATAAAAATCGATGTCATCAACCAACTTGTCACTACCACTAAAGGCTCCAAAGTATCTCATTAAAAATGTTTGGATTGTTCCCCTTTCTTGGTCTTTTTCTTGGGTTCTAACTTTTTTGTTCTTTTGGATTATTTCTCTAGTAATTTTAATGTTTTTTATATCTTTTATTTTTATTTTGATTAGTAAGGGCTTTTTGCTATAGATACCTAGTTCAATTTTATCGTCATCATCTTTTTTCATTATGACGGTTAGATTGCTTTTTCTCTTTACATCGTAAGATAGTCCTTTAGTATAGTTTGCCAATATATAGTTTTTTCTTACGTCGATAGGATTTTCTATCATCTTATTTCCTGAACCTAGTTTTTTTGCTTTTGCCGTCCTTATTTCGTGTTTCGTTTTCATAAAGATGTTTATAAAGTAAATGAAAGATGATGCTATTAAAATATATGAGCCGAGTCCGATTTTGTGGTAGACAGATGAACCATTAATCCACATAAAGGAATAAGTGAATATCATTGTCAATATAAGAGATGATAGATTATATAGGAAATTCATGTTTTTAATGATGCTAAAAATGTAGGCAAAAGACAATACTATTCCTATTTTATATGGTTGAAAGGAATACATATACATTATAGGGTAGTATTTACTTTCGTATCTTGCTACAAAGTAAAAACAACTTAGGTATACTATTAAATAAATAATGCCTATAATGAGTTTTAAATTTTCTAGAATTTTATCTTTTATTTAATCACTATCCCAATGTAATTTTAACAAATACATATTTTTTAAGCAAGTGGGCTTAGGAGAAAATACAAATTTTTGATAGAAATACCTTGTAGTTTTATAACATTTTTAGTTCATTTATTTTTTTAAATAGTGTTTTTATCATATCTTCATCTTCGATTACATCGATTGCAAAGGCTCTTTTTCCTGCATGATTTATAGATGCTCCGCAATGATATACTGTTTGGTTGTCTATAATGATAAATCTATCGTGAAAAGTATCTGTATATATAACAGATAAATTATTATATTGCGAATTATATTTGTCTATATCTAATTCTCTTAATTTAGAGTTTTCTTTAGTTATAATAGTTACTTGTACAATCAATTTTGAAATCATATCTAAAATCGTATTATCCGCATAACTGTCTATTATAATTAAATCATTTTTTGCATTCTTGAAAATACTTAAAATCTTAGAATAAGCATCGTATATTTGTCCTTCAAAAAACAACTCGTTTATTTTTTTCTTTTCTTCTAGTTTAGCAAAAGTATCTTGTAAATGTGAAGCAAATATAAGAGATGAATAATTGTCAAAAGAGATGTATAGAACTATAAGTATAGCTGATTTCGACGATTTAAAACCATTAGAAAAGTATGAAACAGATATTGAAGACTCTAAAATACAAGAGACGATTACGAATGGCAAAACCAATCCTAAAACTGCAACTATAATTTTCAAAGATATTTCCGCTATGGAAAAATTTATTGAAAAAGAACATTTTTTTACACATTTAGAAACATCAACCTATGCTGAAAGTACATTTATTTTTAAAACAGTATTATTACTGATATTCGTTAAAATTTCTCTTTTTATACTCATAACACTACTTTGTACAAACTATTTTAAAAATATCAACAAAGCGATTTCTTTATATCAAGTATTAGGTTTCAGTAAAATTAGATTGCTTTCTCTTCTTACAATTTTATTTGGTGTATTCACTTTACTTTTGTACTTAATCGATTATTGCATATCATATCTTATATATTTATTAATATGGAAAATCGAAATAATTGATATTTATTACAGCATCCTCAATATCGATATAAAAACTTTATTTACAATTATATTAGCCTTAATTTTATCTTTGATAGTTGTAACCTTAAGCGACTCAAAAATAGCATATAAAAATATACAGTAAAATTTTTATTAATTCTTAATGTACTTTTTATATTGATATAAAAATAAAATTTATATAGGTGATATATCTTGAAAATAAACCTAGATAAAATACTAAAATTTTTAGTCATGGCTCTAGCAACTTTTGGAGCTATTATGATATATTCAGCCAGC
>CANDHX010000063.1 GCA_947384645.1 uncultured Mycoplasmatota bacterium
TTTTGTCAATATTTTTATATTCTCTCTTTTGAATCTTTTTTACTCTTTTTTACTGACATTTTAAGAAAAATCACTAATCAATTATTTATAGATACATTTCGTTCTTCATATTTCAAACACTTCTCTTCTAAAAGCTTAAAATTACAACACCTTTTTAAGATAGGTTCTTCTAGTCTTCCCTCTATATATCTTTTGTATAAGTCTAAAGATTTAGTATAAAGCTTAACGTTATTACGATTGAGCCAAAATATCTGTTTTTTTAATAAGTTCATATATTTGACATCATTGGAATTCTCGCCTCGAGAAGAAAAATCGATGAGTTCAATATTGTCTTCTAAAACTGGCAACATGTTATTGAAATTGATAGCTCCCAATTTTCCACCATCTAGCTTTAGAAAATCTCTGCTGTTTCGCATATTTAAATGTTTTTTCTTTGGACTAGACAAAGGAGCAAAATATTTACATCTATCAATACTAAATAGAACGCCTACAAAAGGTCTATTATCTTTCTTTTTGTAATTATAAGGAACCCTATTATCATATTTTCTCAAATAATCACAGTATTTTGAGTCGATTTTGACTAGTAATAATTCTTCCATAGTTCACCTCTAATTTTGGTATTATAAAACTTTTCGATTAAAAAAACTAGAGTGTGCTCTCTAGTCTTGCTTTTTTAGTTTCCTGTCATAGCCGGAATCGCTGCTTTTTTAGTTTCCTGTCATAGCCGGAATCGCTGCTTTTTTAGTTTCCTGTCATAGCCGGAATCGCTAGCTTTGCTAACACATAAAAAATTTATGTGACTATAATATAACTTATTTCATGGAAATTGTCAAATTTCAAAAAAAAGCTATAGAATCTCTCTATGCTCTTCCACAGTAACTACCATCCAAAGTAGATACTGTAACTACTTCTCCGTCATTTATAAATAGAGGCACCTTAATGACAAGACCATTTTCTAAAGTTGCATCTTTCATAGCACTAGAAGTCGTATTACCTTTTGTAGCAGGTTCAGTACTATCTACTGTATAATCGATTTTCTCTGGCAAGTCGATACCGATTATCTCGCCTTCATATGAAGCTATTTGAATTTCCAAACCTTCCTTCAAATACTTAGCATTTTCTCCTAAAGTATCTTTAGAAAGTTCCATTTGGTCGTAAGTTTCGTTGTTCATAAATACGAAGTTATCCCCATCGGCATATAAGAATTGCGATTTAGATTTATCGACATGAGCTTTTTCTACCTTTATATTAGTATTATATGTGTCGACTGTAATGCTTCCTGTTCGCAAATTCTTCAACTTCATCTTTACGAATGGAGAACCTTTACCAGGCTTGACGTGTTGGAACTCGACTATCACGCATAACTTACCATCCATTATGATAGTCATACCGTTTTTAATGTCGTTAATATTTATCATCATAAGCTTTTCGCTCTCCTAACTAGTTTTTCTTTTCATTATGTTCAGTATGCTTTCTGCATTTAGGGCAATACCTATTTAAAGAAAGCTTTTCAACTGTATTTTTTTTATTCTTTTCAGTAGGACGAATGATATTTCCACAAACAGAACATTTCATTGTAACTGGTCCTCTGTTCTCACCTTTTTTTG
Source organism: uncultured Mycoplasmatota bacterium (assembly GCA_947384645.1). Lineage (GTDB taxonomy): Bacteria > Bacillota_I > Bacilli_A > RF39 > UBA660 > RUG11867. The sequence continues at coordinate 1,608 of CANDHX010000063.1, forward strand.
CCATAAAAGTCCCTCCTTCTTTATAAGGTCATCTGTATTATAGCAAAAAATTAGGAATTTTCAAACAAATAGTTGACTATTTTTTTATTTACTCTCAAATTTAGAGCATGTTTGGCTCCTCCTGTACTCAAATTTGGACTGATAATTATAACTGAATATTTAGGTTCTTCTACAGGGGCATACATTATAAAAGATGTACTTATAGTTTTAGTATCGACTCTCCCATCTCCATTCGAGTCGACAAAAGTTTCACTCGTCCCTGTTTTACCGGCAGCACTTCTTCCACTATCGACATAATACTTGCCAGTTCCGCTCACCATAACTTGTCTAAATCCTTCTTGAATTCTTTTTATATATGCGTTATCTAGTTCTATAGAATTTAAAACTTCCTTTTTATTATCTAAAACGACTTCTCCATTTTGCACGATTTTTAGCATTAAAGAAGGAGCTAATCTATTTCCGTCGTTAGCAATAGTATTTATGTATTGAAATACCTCGATAGGAGTATAGGTATCGTATTGTCCTATAGCCAAATTGAGGAGTAAATCGTCGCTGACAGTTTTTCCAATAATACCTAAGCGTTCGTTTGGCAAGTCGATACCCGTAATATTACCTAATCCATAACTCTTGAGCATATCCCTATATGTTTGAAAGTTTTCACTAGTCGCACCCAATTTAGAATTCCATCTATAATTTGGGTTTGCAAGCTTTGCAGCGATAAGAAATTGATAATAGTTAGAAGATTGAGCAAGAGCCCTCACGTCATCGACATAACCTAGAGATGTCCAACTGCACTTCTCTGTTACGCCGTACACTTTTAAACACGCATCCCTTACCGTCGTCCCCATTTTTATTAATCCTTCCTTATATCCGACAGATATAGTCGCACCCTTGACGATACTTCCAACCGTATAACTCGAGTTTATTATATTAGCAGTTATGTCGTTAAAGTGGTCTTTGATTAATTGTAACCCAGAGACGGCTAGTATCTCCCCCGTTTTGGGACTGCCGACTATTACAAAAGAATGGTTATAAAACTTAGAACTTCCGTATTTTTTAGCACTTAACATCTCTTCTTTAAGTATCTTCTCGACTTCTAATTGTTTATTAATGTCGATAGAAAGATACAAATCCATGCCTTCTTTTTCTTCTTCGACAAGTTTTAACTTGCCACCTTCCATTTTATAAAGGCTATTCACTCCTCTCAAATACTCGTCGTATTGGAACTCCAAAAAACTAGTGCCCACAGTACTATTAGAATCGATGCCTTTGTTTTCATAGTAATCTTTATATTCGATTGGAACTGTATTGCTTATCGATCCTAAAATAGTTTTTAAAGTATTGCCATATGGATAAGTTCGCTCCCACACGAGTTCCACCCGAACTCCAGGTATCTCCATATCGTTTATTTGGACGACCTCTTCATCGGTTAAATCCTTCATTACGATTTTATCTTCATAATAGAAACCCTTCGATAAAATCGAATATATGTGACTTGCATTCTTATCTTCAAAAGACATCGATGCTAACTCCTCTTCGCCTACTCTGTCGAGTTTTAAAGCTTCTATTTCATCTTTCGTAAGCTTCCTTTCTCTATATAACTGTTTCTCTTCCTCGCTAATCAAGTCCTCTCCTTTACTGTGGGTTAAAAGATAAAATTTCTTTAGTTTCATATCGGTAAACAAATTAGTTGAAAACTTTAATATGCTCCCTAATTTATATGATATTTCTACTTCTCGTCCCTCGCTCGAACCATTTGTCCTATTATAAATAACCGTATTAGTACCCCTATTGTCGACTAAGACAACTCCATTTCTATCGAGAATTCTCCCTCTAGGTGCAGCGGGCCCACTTATATAGACGTTTTTAATACTGTCATAACTATTCTTATACATCTCGTGGTCTTTTATAGAAAGCGATAAAATCCTAAGAGTTGCCAAAAAGAAAAAAGAAATCAAAATCATATATATCAATAGTCTACTTTTTTTCATATTTCATCTTTTTTATTATGAGTAATTTTAACTTTAATAAACATATAATATATTAGGGTGATTAATATGTTTCAACTCATCAAAAACTATGTTTCTAAAATGACTAAAGAAGACGTCCAAAAATTTGCATCTAAAAATGAAATTTACTTAAGCGAATCTGAAATAGATTTTACATATCGATTCATTAAGAAAAACTATGAAGCCTTATATGCAAATCCCAACATCGATTTATCCAAATATAAAGCTCATTACAGTGAAGAAAACTATACTAAATTAATGAAATTGATAACCTCTTATAAAAGTAAATATCTCAATTTATAAAAGCGTCGATTAAATATTAAACGAAAAACAGCGGTTTCGGTATTCGAATCGCTGTTTTTTTATTTAGGAATTATCCCTTATTAAAAATCTTTATCTTTACTGTCTTAATCTTTGGCGTATAAGTAACTGTCAAGTTTCCTCGCTCGATTACTACTGGAACGTCATATGTACCAGGCTCATAACCGCTCAAATCGACATAGGCATTAATAGAACTTGCATCTATTTTGTTTATTACATCGCCTACACCTTTTAAGATTACCGTACAACTCGTCTCTTCATCACTTACAGCACTAGCAGCATAGTTAGAACTCAAATTGTGAATATCGATTGCAACACCAGCCACCTCTATCGTTTCCTCAGTTCCTACTTTGACTTCGATTGTAGTAGTAGATTCGCTCATGTATCTAACTCCACTCGGTTTAACCAAAGTAGACACGAACTTTTTATCGGAATTTAGTCCTTCGACATCTATTTCTGCTGTAATAGAAGTAAGTTTACTCAAGATAGCTTGGTCTCCATAAACTCTTACACTAGACACACTAGAAGTTGCCGAACTGATTGCGTATCCTGTTGCAAATGTTCCATTAGGTACTACTTCTACTGGTAAATCGACGTAGTAAGAATCGACTTTAATGCTTGCGGCAGCAGTACTTGGTACAATCTCGACGTTGTCTACTAGTTTACCGTTTTCGTCATAAGCGACCATCGGTAGTGAATCGATTTCGAAAGTTCCCGAAGTAGTTAAATTCAATGTCGAAACATCGATTAACGCTTTGACAGTAGCAACTCGTGCTAGAGTTTCACTAGAACCCTTGACGTATACTTCGCTTTCTTTGAGCTTAACCTCGCTTACGTTTAATTTACTATCCAATTTATCTTGGTTCAACAAGTCGTATGTTAGAGTCTTAACAGATGAAACTTTCTCGCTTATCTTAACTGTAACGCTAGACGGTATCAACCTATAAGTAACTGATTCGACTGAATGATTATACTTTAGTTTGACGTTATATTCTCCGGTTTTATAATCGCTTAAATCTAAAACAACTTTGTGTTCGCCTAGTTGTTTAGCCAAGTATAAATCGCTTTTTCTACCCATCAATATGATGTCGACATTTTCAGGAATTCCTTCGACGACATATTTTTCTTTATTATAAATCACAGTTACTGGCTGTTGAGAGAGCATCTCGCTTTCCGTCTCGACTAAATTGTTCGCTTTATGGTCGACTACCAAGAAGGCAAAAACTGCAATTATCAAAGAAAATATCAATAAAGAATGTGGTTTATTGAATAGTCCTTCGAGCATTCCCGTATTTTTCTTTATTATTTTATTAATCCTATAAACTAAAGCACTAATAGGAGTAACGATGATAGCATCTACGATTTTATATAATCCTCTTCCCAATTTTTTAAGAGGTCCCCGTTTCTTCTTTCTACTCACTGTCTTCACCTCCATCATCGGCTGCATAGAAAATCTCAGTCTTTGGAGTTAGCTCGTTATAGAGCATCTTTTTAAATTCTTCATAAGTTAAATTGTAGTTCATCGTTCCATTCAAAGCGATACTTTTTCTGCCAGTTTCTTCGCTCACTACTAATACTATCGCATCGGACTCTTCTGATAATCCCAAAGCTGCTCTATGACGTGTACCTAAACTTTTTGATAGTTTATTATCCATACTAGTTTTAAATACACATCCAGCACATGTAACTTTAGTACCTTGTATGATTACTCCACCGTCGTGCAAAGCACTATTCGGATAAAAGAGCGATTCTAAAATCTGACTCGAAATATCGGCATATATCTTGGTAGCCGGTGTGATATATTCTTGCAAGCTTACATCTCTTTCGATTGCGATTAAAGCACCAAATCTGTTTTTCTTTAAATACTCGACGGCTTCCATTATCTCGTTTACTAATTTTTCTCTTTCTCCACTCGTCAAAACTTTATGGCGTCCCAATAACTGACTGCGGCCTAGTTGTTCTAAGACGGTACGTATTTCGGGCTGAAATATGATTATAAGTGCAAGCGGTCCCCACATAATTACATACTCTAAAATGAGACCTACTACATATAAGTTTAAAAGATTGGATAACAATTTTATGATAACTATAAACGCTACACCTTTGAAGATGAGCACCATTTTTATGTTGTTTTTAAGATTTTTCAAAAGGAAATACACCATATACCACAATATACATATATCGAGGATATTGGAGATTATTCCCCAAACTGTTGATAAAGTCATAACTTTCCTCCTTAGTCACTTTCCAATTATAACAAATTAAATCCAAATAATCTATTTAGACTCATAGATTATTTATTTGGAACGCCTAGTGTTGGAGCCTCCTCTTTAGTATTTACCTGTGCTGGTGCTACTTTTTCATTTACAACTGCATTACTGTTCATTGTCGCACTATTTACAGTTTCTCCCAATTTGACTCCTGGTGTTACGACTGGTATATCACTTACGACTTCCTCTGGTTCACGTGTTAATTCTTTCTTTATTTTATTCGTCTTAGAAGAATCGACGATATAACCTATTAATGCTAATATTAAAAGTACTGCGATGAATACCACTACTATATAGTATTCGACTAACAAATTCATTATTGCTCCCATTTTTATTCCCTCTTTCTTTTTATTAAGCTTCTATAGCTTCTATTTTTGGAACTCTACCTGTTGGCAATATGCCTATATACGTTCTACCGTCGTTTAACACGAGTTCCTTGCCGTCTTTATATTTATATATAGTCTTTCCACTTCTCGTTTTCTTTTCCCAAGTTATTGGTACACTTTTACCTTCGCTTATGTAATAACCAGTACCACTACCGATATTTTGTAAATCTTGTCTACCTTTATTATCTATAGTGGTATATTTGGCATTATAAAGAATGATGTTCTTGGTAGTAATTCTTTCTTTTGAAGTAAAGTCTATTAAATCTACTTTATTTTGACTTCTTTTATACATTTTAGCTTCTTCATCGTAGAAAAACTTTGCAGTATATCCACTAGAGAATGGAGCTTCTATATATTTAGCATCCACTACTCCTTCAACACTCGATAAGTCTACTGGATCGACATCGTATGAAAGTAAGTTCCCTTTATCGGTTTCTGTCCTATATTTTAGTTTACCAGTTGCACTAACCAAACTTTCCATTTTAGTATAGCCTCTATGTTCATAATCCGCCTTTACGCTCGAATCTCTAAAAAAGTAAGTTCTCTCATAAGTTAGTCCATTTATATTGTTGATACCTAATGTCTTTATATCGCTTTGTGCTTGAGGACTCCAACCCCAATGCACATATATTGCATCGTTTTCTAAAGCATAATCTAAAAAGTAATGTCTGCTACTTCTAATACTTTGAATTTTAGAAGTATTGGCATCCTTATATAGAGCCATTTCACGAGTTATTCCACCTTCGACCAACAATTCATAAATCAAAAATGCTTCGTTTAACCCGGATTGGTATTTCCAAACTGCACTATTGTTGTTTATCATGACTGCATATGGTCTCGATTTACTGTCGACGTCGATTACTTGAACCTTCTTTACAGGTTTTACCTCTTCCTCAGGTTTTTTACCATGTTCATTTTCTTCTACTCCGTCATTTTGAAATTCTCTATATGAGAAAGTAATGGCAAGTCCACCAACTATTATCAAAATGCCACATGCTATAAAAATAAGTATCTTTTTTCTAGTCTTCTTTTTAAGTTTCCCCATTTCTATACATCTCCAATATTATAATAACACCTTTTGCAT